>JBFEKH010000015.1:0-35374 GCA_041552775.1 Allopontixanthobacter sp. | reverse complement strand
GTCGAAGGAAAGAAGTGAATGGTGGGCGTAGAGAGAGTTGAACTCCCGGCCCCTGCGATGTCAACACAGTGCTCTACCACTGAGCTATACGCCCACGCTATTCACAAGCTGACTTAACAGCAGGCGCGCCCTCTAGCGTCTGGCTTGAACCGGCGCAAGTGGGTGTTTTCGTTTACCGGCAGGTCAGCCTAGAGACTAGCCTGGGCCTGATCTTGGAAGATCCGCTCCACTTCCATCACCAGATCGCGCAAATGGAATGGTTTTGACAGCACCTTGGCCTGAGGCTGTTCGCGGCTGGCCTTCAGTGTCACTGCCGCGAAGCCGGTGATAAACATCACCTTGGTGCGCGGACTTATTTCGTTGCAGCGCTGTGCCAGCTCGATCCCATCCATTTCCGGCATCACGATGTCTGACAGCAGCAGATCGAAGTGTTCGTTTTCAAGGAACGGAACGGCGGCCGTGCCGCGATCAACCGCGACCACTTCGTAACCGGCATTTTCAAGGGCGCGCGCGAGATATCCACGCATCGCTTCTTCGTCTTCCGCCAGCAGGATTCGCAAGGTGTTCTGTGTGTTCATGAGCTTCCCATAGCCCAGTTCGATTAAGAAATCTTTTGCGCCGTTGCGAATGCCCTACTTTGACACAGCGCGGGTAGGCGTTAATCTGAATATGATGGACGATATGCAGCGCGAATTGGGAATTGATGGGGCAACGCCGGTCCAGCGGGGCGGGATCATTCCAGGCACGATCAAACCCGCGTTTTCGCTGCAATTGCCTGCCGATTGCCCGATTCCGGTAATCATTGCTGCACCGCACGCCGGGCGTGTTTACCCAAGCGCATTTCTCGAAACGATGCGTGACCCGGAATATTCTACGATTCGCCTTGAAGATCGGCATGTTGACCGGATCGCAATCGAAGTGGCGCGGCAAACCGGGGCGGGACTGCTGGTTGCACATGCCCCGCGGGCGATGATCGATTTAAACCGTGCCAGCGATGATGTGGATTGGGAGATGATTCGCGGCGGTCGGCCAGAGGAGGAATCTCGCACACTAACCAATCGCCGATCCCGCACGGGGCTGGGCGTGGTTCCGCGCCGCCTGCCGCGACTCGGGGAAATCTGGAAAGAACAGATCAGCCGGGAGCAACTGGCCGCCCGTATTGGGGGCATACACCGGCCCTATCACCAAGCGCTGGCGCAGGCACTCGAATCGATCCGCGATCGATGGGGCGCAGCAATGCTGATCGATTTGCACTCAATGCCGCCTCTGAAGGCAAGACACGAAGGCGATCGGCCTGCGGAAATCGTGATTGGCGACCGGTTTGGTGCCTCCAGCGATGGCATGCTGGTTGCCAGCGCGTTTGCCTATCTTGCCCGTCAGGAAAGAAGCGCTGCGCACAATCGACCCTATGCGGGCGGTTATGTGCTCGATCGGCACGCCGCGCCGGGGCGGGGAATACACGCTATCCAGATCGAGCTATGTCGTTCGATCTATCTGGACCGGCGCATGGAAGAACCAACGGCCCGAATGGGCGCAGTCGTCCGAATGGTTGCGGGACTGGTTCGCGAACTGGGCGGTCAGACTGCCGGTCTTGGCGGAGCTAACGCCCTGCCGATTGCCGCCGAATAGTCCCGATTGGGTGTCCAATAAAAAACCACCTCGTGCTTATCGCACGAGGTGGCCAAGGTTCAGGGAGGTGTGCACCTGGTGCACTGGTCCTGGCGGGCCATGAGGGTAGCGCCGCCGAACACCTTCAAGATAGGACGGTATCGTACCCAGTCAAGCCCGCACCGTCCCATCTAATTCCTGATTATCGTTATTTCTGTCAGTTTGCAGCAACCGGGTTGGCCTGAGGTGCTTCGGAAAGCTGCGGACCCTTGCCCTGCGCAACCTGGCGCGAAAAGATTACCCGCATCAGGTCGAGAGAGAACATCTGGGCATGGATCAGCGACATCATTCCGTTCTGGTTCCAGGTACGCAGGACATCGCCGCGCAATTCCTGCAGCTTTTCCTGGTTGAT
Organism: Allopontixanthobacter sp.; assembly: GCA_041552775.1. Taxonomy (GTDB): domain Bacteria; phylum Pseudomonadota; class Alphaproteobacteria; order Sphingomonadales; family Sphingomonadaceae; genus Allopontixanthobacter. The sequence continues at coordinate 33,354 of JBFEKH010000015.1, read as the reverse complement.
CATCTGGAAGCCGCGATAAACGAATGGCTGGTCGGGATTATCATTCTGCGAAATCGCAATTTCGCCGTCCATCAGCAAATCGTGCTTCTTCAGTTCGTCGACGAAGGATTTGGTCCGCGCGCCGGCCTGTTCGAAACGCTCGCAGAACTGCAAGATTTCGTTTGTCGTCGCCGAAGCCTTGCCTTCTTCGTCGAACAACGAATTGCCGTCGTCGAATTCACCGATCGATTCGGCAGTCGGATCAAAACAAAGCGAAAGATCGTCCGTTTCTTGGGTCAACTTTGCGAGAATGAACGGGTAACGGCGAATATAGGCTGGAATATAAATCGGTTCTTCGACCTTGCCGGCATCATTCACGAACGTGTTGACGCCTTCGTTCAGGCCCATCAGCGCCAACGGCAGCGGATTTTCACCAGACGAGAACACAATTGGGAAATCGCGCTGTGCCTGGACGAATTCGTCCACCGTCAACGGAATGGCATGTTGGCCAACGAGCCAAGATGCCGCATCGAGGGATTTGCTTTTCCAGTTCGCGTGGTCGCGGCTGTTGAGCGGCATCAAGTCGTTGTAAAACAGGGGCAGGGAGGGTTGCGGCGCGCTGGCCATGAAATTTCTCCAATATTTGAAAAGCGGTACTGTTAAAAATGCAGCCTAACCGTGATGTCAGCCGCTGAAATCGCGTGAAGCGCGCGCTTTAAGGGCTGGGGACGCCATAGGCAAGGCCGGAGGAAACTGTCCCCCAATCATCCACCGCAAGGATCATTCACCGATGGGATGATCCGGGTCTGGCACAAGCTTGCCGGGATTAAGCAGATTAGCCGGATCAAGGGCCCCCTTGACGCTGCGCATGAGCGATAGCGCGACGGGATCGCCCAAGCGGCCCAACTCGTCTCGCTTCATTTGACCGATCCCATGTTCGGCACTGATGGAGCCGCCGAAAAGTTTCACCCGGTCGTGGACATACATGCTGATCGCCTTGCCTTCGCGCTCTTCCCATTCACCGGGCACAGCGTCAGCGGGGGCAAGGACATGAAAATGCACGTTGCCATCGCCGAGATGGCCAAACGCCAGGGCCCTTGTCCCGGGAAATTCTGCCTCGACTGCCGGGACGGTCTCCTCAACAAATTTAGCCATGTCAGCGACCGGAACGGAAATGTCGTGCTGCATCGCAGGTCCGATCGCGCGTTCCGCAACCGAAATCGAATCGCGCAAATGCCACATGGCTTCCGCCTGCGTCTCATTGGCGGCCAGTGCAGCATCGGCGATCAGTCCGCTCTCAAGCGCGTTACCCAGTACTGCCTCTGCAGTTTGCCGGACCTGATCTTGCGATCCGGCGGTCGCCACCCATTCCACCAGGACGTTCCACTCACATTGGTCCGACAGGGGGGAGCGGGCGTCCGGCAAGTGATCCAGCACTGCAGACAGGCAATGGCGGGGAACAACTTCAAACCCCTCGAGCGTGTCTGACGAGACAGATTCGCAAAGCAGCAGCAATTTTCGTGCGCTGCTGATGGAATCGAGGCCCACCCAGGCAACCACCCGGCCACCGATTGCGGGCAGCAACCGCAAGGTCGCCGCCGTTACAATCCCCAATGTACCCTCCGACCCGATCAGCATCTGTTTCAGGTCGAAACCGCGATTGTCTTTTTTCAGCGGCACAAGCGAATCGAACACGGAACCGTCTGCCATGACCGCTTCAAGCCCGAGGACCTGCGCACGCATGGTGCCGTGGCGCAGCACCTGCGTGCCGCCTGCATTGGTGGAAATAAGGCCGCCAATCGTTGCAGATCCTTTTCCACCCAGTGTCAGGGGGAATCGCAGGTCGCTGGCTGCCGCGGCTTCGTGCAAGGATTGCAGGATTACCCCGGCCTGGCAGGTTACCTTCTTGCCCTCCACATCCAGTTCGAGGATCCGGTTCATCCGCCGAAGCGACACGATGATCGAATTTCCGCTCCTGTCAGGCGTCGCCCCGCCGGACATTCCGCTGTTACCGCCCTGCGGAACGATGGCGATGCCGTATTCACTGCATAGCCTGACCAAGGCAGACACTTCCCAGGTGTCCGCCGGGGATACCAGTGCCAGCGCCTGCCCGTGGTACCTGCCGCGCCAGTCGGTCAGCCACGGGGTGACGAGGTCGGCGTCCCTCGTAAATCCGCGCGGACCAAGTAATTTGGCGGCAGCGGCACAAAACTGGTCGTGATTACTCATGGAAAGGGCATATGCCACAAAGCCAGTATGTGTCGCCAGTGCCAGCAGATTATCCTTGGGGGGATTAAGCCGTCATTCAACCGTTGATGCTAGAGATGTCGTGCAATCCGTCGTGGTAGACCGAAAAACCGCGCCTCGATCTGGTTGCTTGAGGAGCTTTTTCACGAACCGAAATGTCCAGCCTGTCTGCCTTTCTTGCGCCATTTGCGCTGCTTTTGCCCAATCCGGCGGTGGTCGACGATGTGACACCGAACGTGGGCCTGGCGTTGCCGGATATTCGCACCGAACAATCCAGCAAGGCGGCATTGCCTGGCTGGATGATGCTGGACGCCATGCATCAGGTCGCGGTTAATCAGCAAATCCGGATCGAGCGCAGGGTCACCATCCGGATATCTCCTGCCGTTCCGAATCCATCTCAGAATTTGACGGCAGATTTACCGCGCGGTGCGCAGCCGGCAAACCTTGTGGAGCGCAAATTTGGCAAATGCGTGCCGATCAGGTCGATTGCCGGAGTGCAGCCGTCGCAGGATAACCGGCTCTTACTGTTCTTGCGGGACCAGCGAATCATTAGCGCCAACCTTGAAAAAGCCTGCAGCGCCCGCGATTTCTACTCCGGTTTTTACGTTGAACAGAACTCCGACGGCATGCTGTGCGTGGACCGTGACAAGCTGCATTCCCGAACCGGCGCAAATTGCGAAGTGGAACGGATGCGGCAATTAGTGGCGCAATAGGCGCAGCGCCAAACCCAATTCCTTGACTTTTACCACCATACCGCGCAAAGGCGCGGCGTTATTACAGCGGGCGCAGAATGTCCGCACCCACGGGGCATCATGCCCCCAAATACCGGACAATTTGACCTACATGACTTTTGCCGATCTCGGCCTTTCCGACAAATTGCTGCAAGCGGTGGAAACCGCTGGCTACAGCGAACCCACGCCTATCCAGGCTGAGGCTATTCCCGCAATCCTGATGATGAAGGACCTCATCGGTATCGCGCAGACGGGTACTGGCAAGACTGCCAGCTTCGTACTGCCGATGATCGACGTCCTCGACAATGGCCGCCGACGTGCACGTATGCCGCGTTCGCTCATTCTCGAACCGACCCGCGAATTGGCGGCGCAGGTAGCGGAGAATTTTGAAAAATACGGCGCCAACCACGATCTGAAGATGGCGTTGCTGATTGGCGGCGTGCAGATGGGCGACCAGTTGAGGGCGCTGGATGAGGGCGTTGACGTGCTCATCGCCACGCCGGGCCGCCTGATGGACCTGTTTGAACGCGGGAAGATCATGCTCAATGGCTGCGAACTTCTCGTGATCGATGAAGCGGACCGGATGCTCGATATGGGCTTCATCCCCGATATCGAATTCATCTGCTCCAAACTGCCGGCTACCCGTCAGACGATGTTGTTTTCGGCTACTATGCCTCCAGTGATCAAGAAGTTGGCGGACAAGTTCCTCGACAATCCCAAACAGATCGAAGTCAGCCGTGCTGCATCGACCAACGAAAACATCGCCCAGTTCAAGGTGATGATGACGCCGCGCAAGAAAAAAGAGGCGCTGCGCTGGTTCCTGCGGAATGACAATGTCACGACAGCAATCGTGTTTTCAAACAAGAAAACGACCGTTCGGGATCTGGCCAAGACGCTGAAAAAGGATGGCTTCAAGGTCGGCGAAATTCATGGAGACATGGATCAATCGTCGCGAATTGCCGAACTGGACCTGTTCAAATCAGGCGCAATCAACATTCTGGCAGCTTCCGACGTTGCTGCGCGCGGATTGGACATCAAGGGCGTCAGCCACGTGTTTAATTACGATACGCCGTGGCATCCGGATGATTATGTCCACCGCGTGGGCCGCACCGGCCGCGCTGGTGCAAAAGGCCGCGCATTCACTTTCGTGACCGCAGAAGACGCCGAAGCGATCGCCAATGTCGAGAAACTGACCGGCGGCAAAATTCCGCTTTACGCACCATCCAGGCCAGCCCCGAGCGCTGATGCAAAGGAAGGCGCGAAGGAAAGCACGCCTGAGAAGGCCGGACCGCCTCGTCAGGAAAGGGCGCCTCGTCAGGAAAGGTCTCCTCGTCAGGATCGGGCGCCGCGCGAAGACGTGCAGGCGCGCGGCGAAGACAAGAAGCCCCGCGGCCGCCGGGCAGAAAAACCGGACGAGCGCGCTCCCAAGCAATCCGAAACGGCGCAGGAAAAGCCCGCTCACGCACCAAGAATAGTTTCTGACAAGGCTCCCGAAAGGCGCAAATCAAGGCATTCCGACAGTGGTCCACCATCCGAGCCTGGTGAATGGAATGGTCCGATTCCGGGGTTTCTGGACGTTTCAGCCACCTGATCTCGTCCCCGAGATTGGGGTAGGGATTAATCTGCGAGGGTAACGAAGCTGTCGATCAGGCGCTTGCTGGCGCCGCTTTCGAAGTCGATTTCCAGCTTGTTGCCTTCTTGGTCGGTGACTTTTCCGTAACCGAATTTGTCGTGAAATACGCGCGCACCGATCGCGATGTCGTTCCGTGGTTGGGCGGCGAAGTTTGCTGCACTGCGCGTATTTTCCTTCACCCGCGTTTGCTTGGTTTCATATCCGCTGGTTAGGGCGCGCTGCCAGCCCGGTCCGCGCTGGTTTGATCGCTCGGGACGGCTGGTGCTGACATGGGCAAAGGGATCTTCGCTTTCGCTCCAGTTCGCCTGCCACAGGGACGCGCCGCCGGTCATGGTAGTTTCGCGCGTAACGTGATCGTCCGGCAGTTCATCGACAAATCGTGACGGAATCGAACTGGTCCATTGGCCGTATATCCGCCGGTTCGCGGCATACAGGATCGTGCAGCGTTTGCGGGCGCGGGTGATCGCGACGTAGGCCAGTCGCCGTTCTTCTTCCAGGCTGGCCAGACCGCCTTCGTCCAGTGATCGCTGCGAGGGGAAGACGCCTTCTTCCCAACCGGGCAGGAAGACATTGTCGAATTCCAGGCCCTTGGCGCCGTGCATAGTCATGATGGTCAGCTTCTCACCTTCTGTGGACCGTTCATTGTCCATCACCAGACTGACATGTTCTAGAAAATCACCGAGCGTTTCATACTCTTCCATCGCTCGGGAAAGTTCTGACAGGTTTTCCAATCGTCCGGCGCTGTCAGCCGATTTCTCCGCCTGAAGCATGGTGGTGTAGCCGCATTCGTCCATCACCGTGCGCAGCAATTCGGCTGGCGTTGTCTGCTCGGCCAATTCCTGCCAGCGCAGGAAATCGCGCATCAATGCGGCGATCGTGCCTGCTGCGCGTTTGGGTAATTCATCGCTATCGGCCAGTTGCAGCGATGCGGCGGCGAGGGGCATTCCGGTGGCGCGGGCATGCTGGAACATCCGTTCCAGCGTCTTTGCCCCGAGCCCGCGCTTTGGCTGGTTGTAAATCCGTTCAAACGCCAGATCGTCTCGCGGTTGGGCAATCACTCGCAGATAGGCAAGCGCATCGCGGATTTCGGCGCGCTCATAGAAACGGAAGCCGCCGATGATCCGGTAATTCAGGCCGATCTGGATGAAGCAGTCTTCGAATTCGCGGGTCTGGTATTGTGCGCGCACCAGGATCGCGACCTGATCGAGCGAGGCGCCTTCACGTTCCAGCCGTTCAACCTCTTCGCCCACGCGCCGCGCTTCTTCGGGCGCATCCCAGACACCGATCACACGGACCGGGTCGCCGCCTTCAAATTCGGTCCACAACGTCTTGCCGATCCGTTCGCTGTTGGCGTTGATCAGGCCGGAGGCGGCACCAAGAATGTGCGGTGTCGAGCGGTAATTCTGTTCCAGCTTGACCACTTTGGCACCGGGAAAATCCTTCTCGAACCGCAGGATATTGGCCACTTCCGCACCGCGCCAGCTATAGATAGACTGGTCATCATCACCCACTACGCAGATGTTCTTGCGTTCCTGCGCGAGCAGACGGAGCCACAGGTATTGCACCTGGTTAGTGTCCTGATATTCGTCCACCAGGATATATTTGAAGCGCTCCTGATACATCTTCAGGACCTCGGGATCCCGGCGCAGGATGTTCAGCATGTGCAGCAGCAAGTCACCGAAATCACAGGCATTTAGCACTTTCAGGCGGTCTTGATACAGCGTGTAGAATTCCTGCCCCCGGCCATTGGCATAGGCTTCGTTTTCCACAGCATCGAGATCGCCTGGATTGAGACCACGGTTTTTCCAGCGGTCGATCAGTCCGGCCAGTTGGCGCGGCGGCCAGCGCTTTTCGTCCAGATCCTGATCGCGGATGAGCTGTTTCAGCAGCCGTAATTGATCGTCGGTATCGATGATCGTGTAGTTGCTTTGCAGACCGACCAGTTCGGCATGGCGGCGAAGCATTTTTGCGCCGATCGAATGGAATGTGCCGAGCCATGGCATCCCTTCCACCGCATCGCCGATATGCCGTCCCACCCGCTCGCGCATTTCGCGGGCGGCCTTGTTGGTGAAGGTGACGCACAGGATCTCGCTCGGCCATGCCTTGCGCATCGCTACCAGATGGGCGAGTCGCGCAGTCAATGCCGCGGTCTTGCCCGTTCCCGCACCAGCCAGCATCAGCACTGGCCCCTCGGTGGTCAGAACCGCTTCCTGTTGGGGCGTGTTCAGATTGGCCGCATACAGCGGCAAATTCACGTCATTTCCTGCGCTGGGCAGGGTTGACGATGGGGCAGGGGCTTCTGTCATATGTATGTGAACAGGTAGAGAACGAACACCGCTGTTGCAAGGTGAATGGGGCTGGAGAGCGCGGTAAATCTGAGGTGAATTGCGGTGCGCCACATTCGGCCCGTCCGATCAATTACACCGAATTCGTCCGGGCGGCGTGAATTCGGGATGGGTGCGATCCCGCTATATTGTGGCCGACAAGCTTTGGGTTCACTTTGACTGCAGGGTTCGTCACGCAGGGTAGCACTCAAGGAGTAGACCATGCGTAAGTTAATCGTTTTCAAACTTGCCGCCGGATCGGTTGCACTGGCTGTCTCTGCTGCGGCACAAGATGAACCGCCGGGCGGCCACGGGAGCATGCCAGATGCGCATGCAAGCATGTCGGCTGCGGAACTGGCCCCGGATCAACAGATGCAATATGATGCCTGGTCGGCTCAGGAAAAAAGCACCTACAACAATTGGGGCCCAGATCATCAGGCATATTTCTGGACTTTGCCTCCGCAGCGGCAAACAATTTACTGGCGGCTGTCGGAAGCAGACCGGGCAACGATTGCCGCGATGAGCGAACCAGACCGTGAAACGGCGTGGATGCGGGTTGAAAGCCGGGTCGCCCAGCAGGCTGATAAGTCGGTGAGCACAGCAGATAGCGGGGAGGCTGCGCCTCCGCCGCCAGAAGGCGATCCAACAGAAGATCCGCCAATGATGCAGGCCCGGGTCGCCGGATAAGTCGGACCTACAACTCCTCGGGCGCGCTTTGCAGCAAGGTCAGCTTGGCGCGCCCGACCTTACGTTCCTTGGCGATCGTGAGGCCCTTCACGATCACATCTTCATTGAAGGCGGTTTCGACCGCAATCCACGTTGCATCCTCGATCCAGCCAAGCCGCTGCAAGCGGTCCAGCGCGACGATTGCAGCGCCGGAATGATAGGGCGGATCGAGCAGGATCAGATCATAAGCCTGTTTCGCCGGACCCAGGCTCATCACCGAACCGGCACGAACATCGGTCCGGGCGCGGGCGTCCAGCGTGCTTATATTGTCGCGGATCGTTTTAAGGGCCGCATCATCCTGTTCGACGAACAGGCAATGCGCCGCTCCGCGTGACAGGGCCTCGATCCCCAACGCTCCTGAGCCCGCGAACAAATCCGCAATCCGTAAATCGTTGAAACTGCCCAGCCGACTGGCGAGCATGTTGAACAGCGTCTCGCGCGTGCGGTCAGCGGTTGGACGGGTCTCTTCCCCTTTGGGTGCGACCAGCTTGCGTCCGCGCCATTCCCCTGCAACAATTCTCATTTCTTGATGTCGCGCAGCAGATCCTTGCGGAATTTTTCAACCTGAGACTGCGGTATTTCCACCGCGGTGCCGCGCGGCAAATTACCCATTTCAAACGGCCCGTAGGTCGTCCGCATCAGCCGGGAGACTTCCAGACCGAGATGCTCCAGCACGATCCGCACTTCACGGTTCTTGCCTTCGCTGATGATCATTTCGATCCACTTGTTGCGTCCCGCGCCGCGTTCCAGATTGGCGTTGATGCGACCGTAATGCATTCCGTCGATGGTTATGCCGAGCATCAATTCTTCCAATTGTGCCTGGGTCACCTCGCCGAATGCACGGGCGCGGTAAGTGCGCGGAATGCCGGACGATGGCAGCTCCATTGCGCGCTTCAATTCGCCATCATTGGTCAGCAGCAGCAGACCTTCGGTATTCATGTCTAGCCGGCCCACGGGCATCAGGCGCGGCGCGTCCTTCGGCAATGCGTTGGTCAATGCAGCATAGATGGTCGGACGGCCCGCCATGTCGCGCTCTGCAGTTAGCAGACCGGTCGGCTTGTTGAACATGAACAACCGCGCCGCTTCGATCTTGCCGACCGGCTTTCCGTCCACTGTAACTCCGTTGAGCGTCGTCAGGAACGTAGCGGGCGTATCCAGAACCTTCCCGTCCAGAGCGATGCGCCCGTCTTCAATCATGCGTTCTATTTCGCGGCGGCTGGCAATTCCGGCGCGGGCAAGCAGTTTTGCAATTCGGTCGCCTTCGGGTCGATCGGCTGATCGTTCCGTCGAAGGGCCGCTTGCGGGCGCGTGAGCGGATGCACCAGAGGTAGGTGAATTTTCCGGTTTACCGGCGCGAGGTCTGTGAGGTTGAGCCATGGGCGCCCTCTAGACCTTTCGAACGCTTCACGCAAAGTGATCTGTTGCGTTCAATTTGCCGCACGCAGTGCTTCCTGCACGGTTTCATGAAACCGCAGTATGCCGATTTCAAGCTTGCCTAGCGTAATCTGGCTAACCGCGCCGCTGGCGAGTCCCTGTTGGCCAAGTTCCGCCGCACGGAAATCTTCGGAAGCGAAGACCCCTCCGTCGAGCAGGTTCCAACTGCGCTGCCAATGGTCGCGCGCCTTTTCCGTCGTCGGAGCTTCCGGGATCAGCATGAAATCTTCTACCAGAGTGCGGTCCTGCGCCTGCGGCATCAGCACCATGACATTCACATAGTCGGGGCTGGGGATGATGATGGTCGCGGGCAGCAATTGATAGGCAAAGGTCACCACCCTGCGCAGGGATGCCATGTCGTTCAAGTCGACATTTGCCATATCTTCCATGCGGCCCACGGCAGACCGGGCATGCGGGCCGACCATGTCGCCGGAAGTGACTCCGTCCTTGAAGAACCGGCCGATTGTATCTGCATGGAGCCGGGTGACATGGTAGCTTTCCAGGAACGCATCCATGATCAGCTTCCAATTGCCCGCCACATCATGCGTCTTGCGGGCATAGAGATGGTGGTCCGCTAGGCCGAATGCGTTGAAATCCTCGCCCAACCGCTTGGCATGGGAGAAATCTGCATCTTCTTCAGGGGCGAACCAGATCAGGCCGCCCGATTCCAAGCTTGGCAATTCAGTCAGGCCGTGTGCGCTCTTGTCGAGGCCGGGAAAGGTTTCGGGCCGCGGCAGGGCAAGCAGCTTGCCGTCGAGTTTGTATGTCCAGGCATGATAGGGGCAGACCAATCGTTTCGAGCAGACAGTCTCTGTGCCCTCGACCAGCCGGGTTCCGCGGTGCTGGCAGACATTCAGGAATACATGCGCGGTTCCCTCGCCATCGCGGGTCAGCAGGAGGGGGCGTCCAGTCGAATCGTGCGGTACCGCCATGCCCGGATCGGGTAGCAAGGCGGACGGTGCGATGACTTGCGGCAGCCGTTCGAACAGAGCGGATTTCTCCCTTAGCCAGTGATCGGGATCGGTATAAACGCTCGCGGGGACATGGGTGATGCCGGGCGATTCGCGCGGCTCGTCGCGTATGATGGCTTCTGCCAGGGCCAATTGGCCCGGCGTCGGGCGCCGTCCGTGCGAGATCGTTCCAACTTCGTTCATCCCACTCTTCCTTAAATTGGCAAGCACGCTAGTGTCGCACGAAACGCGCGCAGTGCAAAATACAAGACGGCGCAATGAGGGACCTGACTGCATGGCCACATCGGCAAAAACTTCGAAACCCGGCTGGCGTACTGTGCTCGCAGCGCTGCGTCACCGGAAGACCGGTTACATGCTGTTGTTCGGTTTTGCCGCCGGACTTCCCTATGCGCTGCTACTGGGAACGCTTTACGCCTGGCTGTCGGATGCCGAGATCGACCTGGAAACCATGGGCGTCTTTTCGCTGATCGGCCTGGCCTATGCATTCAAATTTTTGTGGTCGCCTGCGCTGGACCGGGTGAACCTGCCGCTGTTGCGGAAGCTGGGCAAGCGCAAGCAGTGGATTGTGACAGCCCAAGTGTTCCTTGGTGCCTCTTTGGTCACACTGTCGCAGCTCGATCCGGTCGGGGCGCTTGGCTGGTTCTCGCTGCTCGCGGGGCTTGGGGCTTTCGCCAGTGCGACGCAGGATGTGGTGATTGACGCATGGCGGGTTGATGTGGCGGACGAGGTCGCGACCATCGATATCCTCTCCACCGTCTATCAGATGGGCTACCGACTGGCGGCGCTGGCTGGCGGCGCATTGGCGCTGGTTATGGCCGAACGGACCAGTTGGCCGACCGTATATCTCACCATGGGGGCGATCCTGCTGGTTGTTGGCATTCTGGGCCTGTGGGCACCCGACACCGATGCGAGCGTGCTCGAAGCCGTCGAGGGAGATGATGAAGACGAACATGGCCTGAGACAGGCCGGACAGGTCACTCCGCGGGTACGCGGATGGGCGCTTGCGGCTGTCGGATTGCTGTGGGGCTGGGCGCTCGTCGTGGTCGGTGTATTCATGGTGCGATCACTTGGTAGCACACCGGAAGATCGGCCGGATTCTGTCGAGTTCATTACTACCATGGGGCCCTTGATAGTGATCGCGACCGTGGTGATTCCCGCGTTCATCGCCGCTTGGCTCGTCAGGCTGGAGAAAACGGGCAAGAACCTGCTGGCCACGCCGCAACCTGCGCGCAACAAAGGCGACCGCATTCTCGACCATCTGTACCGGGCGCTGGTGTTGCCGCTGACAGAATTTGTCGGCCGGATGGGTTGGTCGCTGGTGCTGGTTCTGGCGCTGGTGCTGACCTACCGGATCACCGATTCCGTCTGGGGAACCTTTGCCTATCCGTTCTATCTGGGCGAGCTGCAATATTCGAAGGACGAGGTGGCATTTGCCTCCAAATTCTTCGGCGTTGGCGCGGTGGTTCTGGGGCTGGCGCTTGGCGGTTATTTGCTGACTGCGCTGGGCCGGATGCAGACATTGCTGTTGGGCGCGATTCTGGCTGCGGCAACCAATCTGCTTTATGCCGACCTGTCGGTTGGCGGGCACGGACTGGCAATCGCAAGCCGGTTTACCGGCTTCAGTTGGGTGGTGGAGCATTTGGGCGGTGATGTGCGCTTAGCCAAGTTGCTGCTTGCCATTGGGCTCGAAAATCTCGCGATCGGCATTGCCGGAGCGGCATTCGTTGCGTGGCTCTCCTCCATCGTCGCCAAAGGCTACAGCGCGGTGCAATACGCCTTGCTGTCCTCGCTCACGATGCTGGTCGGCACATTAGGGCGCGGCGCGCTTGGCCAGATGATCGAGGAACGCGGCTATTTCGACGTGTTCATCCTGACTACTGCGATTGGCGGCGTCGCGGTGGTGCTGGTGATATTTGAATGGATCCGCAGCGGAAAACAGCCACAGTTAGTTCCGCCTACTCCGGTAGTTCCCGATTCAGCCTGAGAACTTCGCCCGCCAGATACAGTGAACCCGCAATCAGGACCGGCAATCCATCGGCAGGAATAGCGGCGAGCGCAGCAGTCAAATCGGGCGCATCGTTTGCGTCTTCGTCAAACGCTTCCACGCCGTGGCAATCATGCTGCGGGACCGGAACGATTGTCAGGCTGGCCATCTCCTCCGCCAGCGGCCCGGTGATTGCTGCCGGGTTTTTGTTTGCCAGCATGCCCAGGACCAGATGCAGTCGCTGTCCGGAAAAATGTTGCTTCAGCGCTCGACCGGCATCGGTATTGTGCCCGCCGTCCAGCCACACTTCGCGTCTTCCAGTTAGCGGTCCGTCTGACAGGCGTTGCAGGCGAGCAGGCCAAGTGGCGACACGGATGCCGTGGGCGATTGCATCGGATGAAACCGCAACAGTGTCCTGATGCCGCAGCATTGCCACTGCGAGCGCCGCATTCTGCACCTGATGCGCGCCGGGCAGGGTGGGCAAGGGCAGTGTCAGATCACCATGCTTGTCGCGATATTCGAGTCCGGCAATCGCGCTGACATCCCAATCGCGCCCTCGCATGGCCAACACAGCACCGGTTCTTTCTGCCGCGCGGATGATCTCTGCTTCTGCGATCAGCGGGTAGTTGAAGGCCACCAGCGGGCAGCCGTGCTTGGCAATTCCTGCCTTTTCGAACGCGATCCGGGCCAACGGAAGTTCCGGCGCGCCTTCTTCCGGCGCCAGCAGGAACCGTTCGTGATCGATCCCGAGGGAGGCAATTCCGCAGGCCGCAGGCTGCTCGATCACATTGGTTGCATCAAACCTGCCGCCTAGGCCCACCTCGACCACGCAGGCATCGGCGGGCGTGCGCGAAAAGGCCAGGAAGGTGGCAGCAATAGTCACTTCGAAGAAGCTGGGCGCAAGGTCGGCAGATTGGTCCAGCACCTCGGCCAGCAATGCGGCCAGATGCACGTCTTCAATCAATTTTCCGGCGATACGGATGCGTTCATTGTAGCGCACCAGATGAGGGCTGGTGGCCATGTGGACACTCAGCCCCTGCGCCTCCAGCATGGCGCGCAGGAACGCGCAGGTGGAGCCCTTGCCATTGGTGCCTGCGACGTGGAACACGGGCGGAAGATCCAGATGCGGATCGCCCAGCCGGGCCATCAATGCGCGAATTGTTTCCAGCCCGAACCGGCCCTGCGGAAGCGATAATTGCGCCAACCGTTTAAGCTGTGCTTGTACGGCGGGATCGTCAGATCTGGCGAAATCCATCGGCGGGATTCCCGGGCCGGGTTACGCAGCCTTCGCCGGCTGCAGATAGTTGAGCACCGTCGCCAGTGTTTCGCGCAAGTCGTTGCGGTGCACCACCATGTCGACCATTCCGTGTTTGTGGAGATATTCCGCGCGCTGGAACCCTTCGGGCAGGCTTTCGCGGATTGTGTCCTGGATCACCCGCTGTCCGGCAAAGCCGATCAATGCGCCCGGTTCGGCAATATGGACATCGCCCAGCATGGCATAGCTGGCAGTAACGCCGCCGGTGGTCGGATCGGTCAGCACCACGATATAGGGCAGGCCAGCCTGTTTCAGGCGGCGGGTCATCACTGTGGCCTTGGGCATCTGCATCAGGCTGAGGATGCCTTCCTGCATTCGCGCACCGCCAGCAGCAGTCACCACGATGTAGGCGCAATTGCGCTCGATCGCGTGCTGTGCGCCCTCGCAGAAGGCATTGCCCACGGCCATGCCCATGGATCCGCCCATGAAGTGGAAATCCTGCACGCCGACCACAGCGGGACGACCTTCGATTTCGCCCGATCCGACGCTGAATGCATCGCGGTGCGGATTATTGGCGCGGGCGGCCTTCAGACGGTCGGTGTATTTCTTTGTATCGCGGAATTTGAGCGGATCTTCGCGGACTTCGGGCTGGGTAAGCATGGTGAAACCGTCATCAAGCAGCAACTGCAGCCGCCGATCAGCACCAAGCCGTCCGTGATGGTCGCAATGCTGGCAAATCCGCCAAGCGTCCTCGTAATCCTGCTGGAACAGCATTTCCTGACATTTGGGGCATTTCACCCACAGATTGTCCTGCGTTTCCCGCTTTGGCAGGAACGGCAGCGAGTTGCGGACACGGGAAATCCAGTTCATTTCTTCAATCCTAAGCGTGCTGAATGCACGGCCTGCGCGAGCGCGGAAGTCAGCTCTCTTAGCGCAGCGGGCGCATCTTCGCCATGTTTCGCGACCAGTTCTACCAATGCAGAGCCAACAACAACACCGTCTGCGACTTTGGCAATGGCAGCAGCCTGTTCAGGCGTGCGGACGCCGAAGCCGACGGCTACTGGAATATCGGTCGAGGCCTTGAGGCGGGCAACGGCTTCTTCGATGGAACCCATTGCGGCCTGTTGCTTACCGGTAATCCCGGCAACGGAGACATAATACAGGAACCCGCCCGACCCTTCGAGCACCTGAGGTAGGCGCGCCGCATCGGTGGTGGGCGTGGCAAGGCGGATTGGATCAATCCCCTTGGCGCGGAGGAACGGGCCAAGCGCGGCGTCTTCTTCCGGCGGGATATCGACGCAGATCACGCCGTCCACTCCGGCAGCTTCGCATTGATCGGCAAACCACTGCGGCCCGCGCCGGATCATCGGGTTGGCATAGCCCATGAGCACTAGCGGAGTATCAGGGTGACGCGCGCGGAAAGCTGCCGCGATGGCGAAAATCTTGGCGGTTGTTGTGCCCTTGGCGAGGCTGCGGATATTCGCTTCCTGGATGGCCGGGCCATCGGCCATCGGATCGGTGAACGGCATGCCCAATTCGATCACATCCGCGCCCCCCTCGACCAATGCGTCGAGATTGGCCGCAGTGTCGCCGTCACCAGCGGTGACGAAGCAGACGAGCGCGGGTTTGGCGAAGGCGTTTGAGAGGCGGGTCAAGATTTGTTGCTCGTCGATGGCAGCCAACCGCCCGTTACGGAAACTGCGGCGCCAATGGCTAACGCGATATCAATTCCGCCAAGCGCCTCACTCAGCCCTTCGAAAAAAACTAAGCGAACCAGTTTGTCAATCAGGAGGAGGCCAATCACGATCACCAGGAAACGACCGACCACTTCTTTGGATGGGTAATTCATATTTCCACCCCAAGCGCCTCGGCCACGGTGAAGATGTCCTTGTCGCCCCGTCCGCACAAATTCGCCAGGATAATCGCATCATCCGGCATGGTCTTCGCCACTTTCGCTACCGCGGCAATCGCGTGCGAAGGCTCCAGTGCGGGGATAATCCCTTCGGTGCGGCAAAGTAGCTGGAAACCTTCCAGCGCCTCGTTATCGGTCACGGACGTGTATTCCACGCGGCCGTTTTCCTTCAGCCATGCATGTTCGGGACCGATGCCGGGATAATCGAGGCCTGCACTGATCGAGTGGCCTTCGGTGATCTGGCCGTCCTCGTCCTGCAGCAGGTAGGTCTTGTTGCCGTGGAGCACGCCGGGTGCTCCGCCGGTGAGGCTGGCGGCGTGTTCCTTGTCGAGACCGTGGCCTGCAGCTTCCACGCCGAGCATCTTCACTTCCGGATCGTCGAGGAACGGGTGGAACAGGCCCAGCGCATTCGATCCGCCGCCGATGCAGGCGACCAGCAAATCAGGCAGGCGGCCCACGCGGGACAGCATCTGCCCGCGCGCTTCGATGCCGATGATGCTTTGGAAATCGCGGACCATCTCAGGATAGGGATGCGGTCCCGCAGCGGTGCCGATGATGTAGAACGTGTCATGGACATTGGCGACCCAGTCGCGCAGCCCTTCGTTCATCGCATCCTTCAGCGTTGCCGCGCCGCTGGTGACCGGCACCACTTCCGCGCCGAGCAGCTTCATGCGGAACACGTTGGGCGATTGCCGTTTCACATCCTCCGCGCCCATGTAGATGACGCAGGGCAGGCCGAACCGCGCGCAGACAGTAGCGGTCGCCACGCCGTGCTGGCCGGCGCCGGTTTCTGCGATGATCCGCGTCTTGCCCATACGCATTGCGAGCAGGATCTGTCCGATGCAATTGTTGATCTTGTGCGCGCCGGTGTGATTCAGCTCGTCGCGCTTGAACCAGATTTGTGCGCCCATTCCATCAGCCGCGTCCTTGCGCAGCTCATCAGTCAGCCGCTCGGCAAAATACATCGGGCTGGGCCGCCCGACATAATGTTCCAGCAGATCGTCGAACTGCGCCTTGAACGCGGGATCGGCCTGGGCGGCGCGATATTCACGCTCCAGGTCGAGCACCAGCGGCATCAGCGTTTCGGCGACATAACGTCCGCCGTAATCGCCGAAATGGCCGCTGTCGTCAGGTTGGTTGCGGAAGGAGTTTGCCAAGTCTGTCATATCACGCTCATCATTCTTGGGCCGCTTTGCAGAAGGCCGCGATTTTGTCCACGTCCTTGATACCGGGCGCGCTCTCGATGCCGGACGATGCGTCGACCAGCGGCGCACCGGTTGCGCGGATCGCCGCGGCGACATTGTCGGCGGACAGGCCGCCTGCCAGCCCCCATGGTATCTGGCGGTTGAAGGCCTTCAGCAAGGTCCAGTCGAACCGGATTCCCATGCCTCCGGGGATCGCCGAGCCCTTGGGTGTTTTTGCGTCGAACAGGATGAAATCCGCCGCGCCAATATAGCTTTCTGCCCGCGCTATGTCCTTCGCTGACGATACCGACAGGACTTTCCAGATCGGCAGGCCGAACTGTGCTTTTACCTCGGCAGCGCGGGCTGGACTTTCATCGCCGTGCAGTTGGATAGCGTTCAGGCGTGCCGCTGCGATCGCTTCGGTCAATAGCGTGTCATCGGGATTTACAAACACCCCGACAGTTTTGATCCTGCCGGCGGCGCGGGCTGCCATCGGTCCGGCATCACGGATCGCCAGATAGCGCGGAGAAGGCGGGAAAAAATTGAAGCCGCAATAGTCCGCCCGCGCGGCAATTGTCGCGTCGAGCGTAGCGGGAGTGCTGATCCCGCAGATTTTGATCAGGGTGGAAGGCATGGCAACGCGCTAGCGGGAATTGCAGGAATGCGAAACTGTTAGCTTACAAAGTTGCTTCAATATCGCGTGCGGCCTGCACCGGATCATCTGCCCGGCTGATCGGGCGGCCAATCACCAGTACGCTCGCCCCGTCATCGCGGGCCTGGCGCGGAGTCACCACCCGCTTCTGGTCGCCAATCACCGATCCGGCAGGGCGTAGGCCGGGAACCACGAAGAAACCGGTTTTCCATTGTTTGTGGACCGCGCGCACTTCTTGCCCCGAACAGACGATTCCATCGAGGCCTGCGTCGTGTGCGAGATCCGCCAGCCGCATGACCTGATCATGGGCGCTGCCATCTATGCCGGTCCGCTTGAGATCGCGTTCGTCCAGGCTGGTCAGCATGGTGACGGCAACCACCTTGGTACCGTTGGCCGCAGCAGCCTTGGCATCTTCCATCATCGCGCGGCCGCCGCTGGCGTGAACCGTAACGATCGCGGGTTCTGACACATGAATCGCCTGCATCGCCGCAGCGACGGTGTTGGGGATGTCATGCAATTTCAGATCGAGGAAAATCGGCAGCCCGATCTGCGCGATTTCATGCACGCCGTGATGGCCATGTGCACAGAAGAATTCGAGGCCCAGCTTGATCCCGCCAATATGTGATTTGACGCGTGTCGCCAGCGCCTTTGCCGCGTCCAGGTTCGGCAGATCGAGCGCAAGATAGACCGGATTGCTCATACGGGGCTTCTCGGTGTGTAGCTGCTGCTGGAATCGGTTTCAGCCGGGGCCAGCGGTTCGGCTGCATCTGGTGTTTCGCCCGGAGCGAGCGGTGCGGGTGCAACCTGCGGAATGCGTGCCGCTGCCTCAAGTGTATTGATCCGCCGGGTCAGGCGCCATTTGGTGCCGCGGTGCAGCAGCCATGTCGGGATCATTCCGAGCAGGAAGGACACGATCACCAGCGCGGGCACTTTCGTTTCCAGCACCATGTTGGTCCAGATCTGAACCTCCACTTCCTTCCAGTTGAAGAAGGAAAAGAACATCAGCGCTGCGAACAGCAGGACCCAGAGGATGGTGCGAACAATCTGCATGGTAATTCCCGTTGCTGGCCCAGGCCTTCTAATATTTCGATGCTAGTCCCAATGCCCGATTAAGGGAAGGGCAGGCTAATGCCCGTGCCTAACTGAAAACCCGGTCGAAAATGAAGTCGACCTGTTTGAAGTGGTATTCGAGGTCGAATTTGTCCTCGATTTCGGCCTCGGACAGGGCCGCAGTGACTTCGCTATCCGCCTTGAGAAGTTCGAGCAGCGATTTTTCGCCGTCCGATTCCCACACCTGCATCGCATTGCGCTGGACCAGGCGGTAGGCATCCTCGCGGCTGACGCCCGCTTGGGTAAGCGCAAGCAACACGCGCTGGGAATGAACCAGCCCGCCCATGCGGTCGAGATTCTTCTGCATCCGCTTGGGGTAAATCAGCAATTTATCGATCACGCCGGTCAGGCGGCCAAGCGCGAAATCGAGCGTGATCGTGGCATCCGGCCCGATGAAGCGCTCAACCGAAGAATGCGAGATATCCCGTTCATGCCACAGCGCGACATTTTCCATCGCGGGCAGGGCATAGGCGCGGATCATCCGGGCCTGGCCGGTCAGATTCTCGGTCAGGATCGGATTTCGTTTGTGCGGCATCGCTGACGAACCCTTCTGGCCGGGCGAGAAATATTCCTCTGCCTCCAGAACTTCGGTGCGCTGCAAATGTCGAACTTCCACCGCGACTCGCTCGATCGAACTGGCGATCACACCTAGCACCGAGAAAAACATCGCGTGGCGGTCGCGCGGGATGACCTGCGTACTGACCGGTTCAATGGCCAGCCCGAGGCGCTCGGCAACATGCGCCTCCACCCGGGGGTCGATGTTGGCGAAAGTGCCAACCGCGCCGGAGATCGCGCAAGTGGCGATTTCCTCGCGCGCGGCGACCAGCCGTTTCCGGCAACGCGCGAATTCGGCATAGGCCTGCGCCAGTTTCAGCCCGAATGTCACCGGTTCGGCATGAATTCCGTGGCTGCGGCCGATTGTCGGGGTGTATTTATGCTCCTCCGCACGGCGCTTTATTGCGGCCAGCAGCAGATCGAGATCTTCCAGCAAGATGTCGGACGCACGGGCCAATTGGACCGCCAGTGTGGTGTCGAGCACGTCGGAACTGGTCATCCCCTGATGCATGAAGCGCGCTTCATCACCGACTTGTTCAGCCACCCAGGTCAGGAATGCGATTACATCATGTTTGGTCACCGCTTCGATCGCATCGATAGCTTCGACATCGATGACCGGATCGGTTGCCCACCAATCCCACAGCGCCTTGGCCGCGCTGGCAGGGACGACGCCCAGTTCGCCCAGCTTCTCGGTCGCATGGGCTTCGATTTCGAACCAGATGCGATAGCGCGATTCCGGCTCCCAAATGGCGGACATTTGCGGGCGGGCGTAGCGGGGGATCATATCGGGCTCCGGATTTGCCTGAGAAGGAACGATGTTGCGCCTGCCGCTAAGGGCGGGAGCGCGCGAAGGCAAGTCAGTCCGTCTTTCTCGCGTGGACAGACTACCGTGATCCGGCTGCGGCAAGGACTGCTCAGATCAGGCCCTTGGCCTTCAGCGAAACATGCCCCTCGCGCCCGATGATGATGTGGTCATGCACCACAATTCCCAGCAGCCGGCCAGCTTCCGCAATGCGGTTGGTGAGCTGGATATCCGCCCGGCTCGGCTCAGGATTGCCGCTAGGGTGGTTCTGCACCAGAATCAGTGCGCTGGCACCAATATCGAGCGCCTGCCGAATGATTTCGCCGGGGTGGATTGCCGCCTCGTCAATTGATCCGTCATCGATATGTTCGTCCAGCACAAGTCGGTTCTGGGCATTGAGATACAGGACCCGAACGCGCTCGACGGTGAGATGCGCCATATTGATGGTCAGGTAATTGAGCAAAGCCTGCCAGCTGCCCAGCACCGGCTTCTGCTGCACTTCGACCCGGGCCATGCGCCGGGCCAGCTAAAGCAACACTTTTCAAGGCCGCGGCGCTTGTTTCCCCGATGCCCTTCACCGACTGCAAGGCTGTCGCATCCGCGTTGAGAACCCCGGCCAGGTTGCCGGAGCGCTTGATCAGCGCCTTGGCAATCGGCTTGGTATCGCCTTGATTGTTAGCGGCGAATAGCAGGTATTCCAGCAATTCGTAATCGGCCAGCGCCTCCGCCCTGCCGCCCAGCAGGCGGGCGCGCAAACGGGCACGATGGCCCGCGCCATCATGCGCCGGGTCGGTTTCCTGCCCGGACATAACCGGCAAATTATCTTCAGCTTCAGGCAACCTTTACCCCGCCATTTGCGTTACATAAGCTGCATTGCCTTTACTGGGCGATACGCGCAAGTGGGGGTCCATGGCCGAGGCCGAAGACGAGATTTCCGATACGGACCAATTTGACGTGCCGGAACGCATCCGGTCGCGTTGGATTTCGCGCGCGCTGATCGCGCTTTTGCTGATTATTGTTGCAGTGGTCGCAGTGGCCTGGTTTTCGCGCGAAAAGATCGCCAGCAATCTGATTGGCGACCAATTGGAACAGCTCAGCCTTCCCGCAACCTATGACGTCGAGCGGATCGGGCCGAACGAGCAAGTCCTGACCAATATCGTGATTGGCGACCCGGATCGTCCAGATCTGACGATCGAGCGGGTGGTGGTCAACCTGACCTATGGTTTTGGTGCTCCTAATGTCGCACTAATCACCGTGGTCAAGCCGCGTGCATATGGCAGTTACCGCGATGGAGTGCTGAGTTTCGGTGCATTGGACCCAGTGTTGTTTGCAGACACTGGCGAGCCGCCGACTCTGCCAGATATCCCGCTTCGACTGGTAGATGGGCGCGCGCTGATCGAGAGTGATTTCGGACCCATCGGTATCAAGGCAGAAGGCGAAGGGCAGCTGAACGATGGCTTCGCCGGAAATCTGGCGGCAACAGCGCCTACATTTGATGGCGGCGGATGCAAGGCGCGCGGGGCAACTTTGTACGGCAAAATCGCGACAAATGCAGGAAAGCCCGAATTCTCCGGCCCACTAAGGGCGAAGCAGCTATCCTGCCCGGAGAAGGGCGTATCGATCAGGAATGCGGCGATCCAACTGGACGGCGGCAGCGACGCCGAATTTGCGGTATTCAGCGGTGAGGCTCGGTTTGCGACCGGCGCAGCATCGGTTGCGGGCAATGCGGTGGGCGGTATCAACGGAACATTGCGCGCAAGCTGGCGGGACAAGGCGCTGACCGGCACCTATTCACTGGCTGCGCGGTCGGTCGGCACGGCACAACTGGGCGCTGCCCTGGTCACTGCTGAAGGGACAATCCGCGGACGCGATTCGTTTGATCGACTGGATGTGACAGCCGATGTGGAGGGTAACGGCGTCCGGCTCGGCGATACGGTCGACAGAGCCCTCGCTGATTTTGCTATTGGAGCGCAAGATACTCTCGCAGCGCCTCTCATCTCGAAAATGCGCGGTGCCCTCAGGCGCGAATCGAGGGGCAGCCGGTTGGCAGCACAGGTAAACCTCCGGCAAACCGGGCAAATCACATCAGTGATGATTCCGCAGGCGAATTTGCGCGGAGGGGGTGGGGCAAACCTGCTGTCACTTTCGCGCTTCCAGATGAGCACGATTGGCGACGGCGTGCCAAAGCTGTCCGGCAATATCATGACCGGCGGTGCGGGCCTGCCTAACATTACTGGCCGGATGGAACGCACCGGGCGAGGCAACCTGATTTTCCGCATGCGGATGGCGAAATATTCCGATCAGGACAGCGCGATTGCGATTCCGGAACTGGTATTGCTCCAAGGCCCCAATAGCGAGGTTGGTTTTTCCGGCAACGCGATCGCAAGCGGCCCGTTGCCGGGCGGATCGATGCGCGCGCTGCAATTGCCGATCAGCGGTAATTATTCTGCTCGCGGCGGCCTCGCGATGTGGCGCCAATGCACGAAAGTCGGGTTCGACCAATTGAGCCTGGCGAATCTGGTGTTTGATCGCCGATCGGTGACCCTTTGCCCGGCTGCCGGACAGCCAATCTTGCGCAGCGATTCTCAGGGCCTGAGGATTGCTGCCGGCGCGCCATCGCTTGAACTTTCGGGGACCTTGGCTGAAACACCCATCCAGCTTTCCAGCGGACCTGTCGGTTTGGCTTATCCCGGCGCCCTGTCTGCGCAAAATCTCGACATCACTCTCGGTGCGGTAGATAGCGCTAACAGCTTCACGATCAGTAATCTGCAGGCAATCATCGGCAAGAATATTGCCGGCAACTTTACCGAAGCCGACATTCGCCTGTTCGCGGTCCCGCTCGACCTGACCGGCACCAGCGGGTTGTGGGACTATACCGATGGCGTTCTCTCGCTGTCGGATGCTGTCTTCACCGTTTCCGACCGGGAAGAGACCCAGCGATTCAATCCGCTGCAGGCGAGGGGAGCAACGCTGACCCTGGCTGACAATCTGATCAGGGCGAATGCCAGCCTGCGGGAGCCGAAAAGCGGCCGGGAAATCGTTCGCGTTTCCATTCGCCATAACCTCGCAGACACGGTGGGCTTTGCCGATCTGGCGATTGATGGATTGCGGTTCGATGACAATTTGCAGCCGGAACAGCTCAGCGAATATGCCAAGGGCGTTATCGCGAATGCTGACGGCATAATCAGCGGATCGGGCCGGATCGACTGGACCAGCGACAAAGTCACCAGTTCCGGAACTGTTTCAAGCCAATCGTTCGACTTCGCTGCCGCCTTCGGCCCGGTACAGGGAGCCTCCGGAACGATTCGTTTCACCGATTTGCTTAACCTGACGACTGCGCCAGAGCAGCGGATTGCCATTGCCTCGATCAACCCGGGGATCGAAGCGAAGGATGGCGAGCTGGTATTTTCAATTCGTGACCGGACAATCCTCTCGGTTGCCGAGGGGCGCTGGCCGTTCATGGGCGGGACCCTGATGTTGCAACCGGTCGTGCTTAACCTCGGTCAGGCCGAGACCCGCGCCTATGTCCTCGATATCCAGGGTCTCGATGCAGCCCAATTCATCGCCCAGATGGAACTGGGTAATCTCAGCGCCACCGGAATCTTTGACGGTAAAATTCCCCTGGTTTTCGACGACATGGGTAACGGCACGATTCAGGGCGGCATGCTGGTTGCCCGGCCGCCAGGAGGCAATGTCTCCTATGTCGGCGAACTGACTTATGAAGACATGACCCCGATGGTCAATTTCGCCTTCGATGCCCTGCGCAGCCTAGACTATACAGAGATGCGGATCGGCATGGAGGGGGCATTGGCTGGCGAATTGGTCACCAAGGTCCGGTTTGACGGTGTTCGGCAGGGTTCCGATGCGAAGCGAAACTTCTTTACCCGCCAGATTGCCGATCTGCCCGTCCGTTTTAACGTGAATATCCGTGCGCCGTTCTATCAGCTTATCACTTCGGTGAAGGCGATGTACGATCCGGCTTTCATTAAGGATCCGCGCAATCTGGGCCTGATTAATAGCGACGGACGCAAAGCCGTTCCCGGAATATCGTCAAAAACCCCAGTCCCGGGTCCGGCACCAGTCCCGGCCCAGGACCCGGCTAAAGCTCTGGCCCCAGCTCCGGCGACCGGCAAAACTGTCAAATCTGATGAACCGCCTATTCAGGGGCCGGAAAGCGAGAAAATGCCATGAGACAAGCCGAATTGACCTTGAAGGGTTCGGGTGCGACACCGCTGCCTATGCAGAACGAGCACTCAATCACGATGGGGAAGCGCTGGATGGCGCCTGTTTTAATCGCTTCAATGGCGGCGCTGGGCGGATGTATCTCCGTCAACGCTCCGGATGGGCCGATTGTTATCGAGCTGAATATCAACATCCGCCAAGAAGTGATTTATCGTCTGGCAGAAGATGCCGGCAATACGATTGAAGAGAATGCAGATATTTTCTGATAGGATTCGAAATGAACAACAATAAACCGATCCGCCGCTTTGTCCTTGGTATGGTTGCCGCTTCGCTGGCGTTGGGCGGGCTTGCCAGTGCGGCATATGCGCAGCGCGACCCGGCCTATGAGCAGGCGCGCTCTTCCGGCAGGGTCGGGGAGAAAATGGACGGTTATCTCGGCATAGTCGGTGCCGGATCACCTGAACTTCAGCGGCTTGTGAATGATATCAATATCAAGCGCCGGGCCGTTTATGCTGAAAAAGCGCAGGCCGCCAATGCCACGCTGGAAGAATACGCGCTGACCGCTGGCTGCCTGGCGATTGCGCGCACCGTTCCGGGGGAAAAATATCAGGCGCCTGATGGCAGCTGGCAGACCCGTACGTCTGCCCCGCCGCTGCGCGACAGTCGCTGTCCTGCATAATTAGCCCCGAGACCGGCAACGGCAATCAGCAGGTTTCGCCGGCCGAATAGCAACAAATGCTGCACTGCACCGGTTGACTTCAAAATACCCCCCGCCTAAGGGGGCGGCGCCCTCGGCGGGCAGGTTTTGTCCATGCCTTGCGTTCTAATAACAGGAGCACGGTATGAGCGATGACAAGTCCGCACGGGAACCCATTGCTGAAGATGCGCGGATTGACGCGCTCGAAGCGCGGCTGAAAGCCGCACGCGAGCGTGAAGAACAGCGTAACCAGCCAAAAGCAACTGGCGCCGACGCGAATTATCGCAGTGGCAACCGGGTGCTGGCGGATCTTCTCGGCGGGATTCTTGGCGGTTTGGTGATTGGCTGGGTGGTAGACACCTTTGCCGGAACCACGCCCTGGGGTCTGTTGGTGGGACTGTTCGTTGGAATAGTCGTTGCCTTCAGGAACATTTTCCGGATGGCGAACACGCGTCCTGGCGATACTCCTCCCGAGGAGTAAGCAGGGGCGCTTTCGTTCGAATGACTTAGGGGCGTTTCAAACGTGACAGCCGAAGTGGCCAAAGTCGACCCAATGCACCAGTTCACGATTCATCCGATTTTCGGATCGGCGAATTGGGAACTGGCGGGTTACAACATTGCTTTCACCAACAGTGCGCTGTGGATGCTTATTGCAACCGTCGTGCTGTGGATTTTCGTGGCAGGCGGCATGCGGCGCGAGCTCGTGCCCGGCCGCTGGCAGATGTCGGTGGAATTTTTCACCGGATTCATCGACGACATGCTGGAAGCCAATGTGGGCAAGGCTGGGCGCAAATACGTGCCTTACATCTTCAGCCTCTTCATGTTCATCCTGTTCGCCAACATACTCGGCCTGATGCCCCTGGGCGTAATCGGCCTGCACCCATTTACCTTCACCAGCCACTTCACTGTGACTGGCGTGCTGGCAATTCTCAGCTTCGCTATCGTCCTCGTGGTTGGTTTCTGGAAGCACGGCTTTCACTTCTTCTCGCTGTTCGTGCCGAGCGGTACGCCGTTGCCGATGATCCCGATCATTTTCCCGATCGAGTTGATCTCCTTCCTCGTGCGTCCCTTCAGCCTTGGCCTTCGACTGTTCGTGGCGATGATGGCCGGCCACGTGTTGCTGGAAGTTCTTTCCAGCTTCGTGATCGACGGAACCAACGCCGGGATCGGCTTTGCCGCACTGGTCGGCATTCCAAGTTTCATCCTGATGATCGGTATTTGCGCTCTGGAAATCCTGGTTGCCGGTATTCAGGCTTACGTATTCGCATTGTTGACGTCGCTGTACATCAATGACGCCGAGAACCTTCACTAAGACTTTAAATCAACCACTTGAAATTATACAAAAAAGGAAATTAAAATGGACGCAGAAGCTGCAAAACTGATCGGTGCCGGTCTCGCTGCAATCGGTGCCGGCATGGCCGCCATCGGTGTGGGTAACGTATTTGGTTCCTTCCTGGAAAGCGCACTGCGCAATCCGGGCGCTGCTGATGGCCAGCAGGGCCGCCTGTTCATCGGCTTCGCGGCTGCCGAACTTCTCGGCCTGCTCGCATTCGTTGTCGCGATGATCCTGATCTTCGTCGCCTGACAATTGCTTTCGATGCCGGTCGGGGGCTCAGCTTCCGGCCGGTCAATTTCTTTCATCGTCTGAACAACGGGACCCGTACCCATGCCGCAGATTGCCCAGCTTGCCGAAACATACTCCAGCCAGGTCTTTTGGCTATTGGTGTTTTTCGGCATCGTCTTCGTCTTCATCGGACGGGGAATGGTGCCCAAGGTGATGGATACGGTTGCCCAGCGTGACCAGCAGATCGCCTCCGATCTCGCCGCAGCAACTGCTGCCCGGGCGAAGGCGGATGACGAGGAAGCAGCCTGGCGGGTTCGCGAGAATGAAAATCGCGCTGCCGCCCAGGCGATCGTTGCCACGGCGAAAGCCGAAGCAGCGTCAAACAACGAGAAGAAACTCGCCGCGGCGCAGACGCGTCTCGACATCAAGCTGGCCAAGGCCGAGCAGGATATCTCCGAGGCGCGGAACGCTGCCCTGGCAGAAGTCGAAGGCGTTGCGGCGGAAGCTGCGCAGGACATTGTCCAGCGTCTGGCAGGGGTCAAAGTGACCGCTGCTGTCGCCAAGAGCGCAGTCAATAAGGCGATGGCCAATGTTTGAGCTGAAACTGATGGCCAATGCGCCGGAAGTGTTCTCCACCACTGCTGCCAATGTGGCTGCCGAGGTGGAACATGGCGCGGCAAAGCATGTCGAACCGGAACTGTTCGGTTTCGCGCCTTATCAGGTCGTCGCCCTGTCGATGCTGGTACTGATCGGGATCATGATTTGGAAGAAAGTCCCCGGCATGATAACCGGCGGGCTCGATGCCAAGATCGCCGCAATCCGTACCCAGCTGGATGAAGCGAAGCAGCTCCGCGCAGAAGCTGAGGCTCTGCGTAACGAATATGCCGCGAAAATCGCCAACGCGGAAAAAGACGCCGAAGCGATGATTGCCGGCGCGCAAACTGAAGCCAATGCCATTCTTGAAAAGGCAGAAGCCGACGGCCAGCAAATGGTCGTGCGCCGCAAGCAGATGGCCGAGGACAAGATTTCCGCAGCTGAGCGTGAGGCGGTGGACGAAGTCCGCAAGCGCGCTGCAACCGCGGCCACTCTGGCTGCTCGCGGCCTGATCGCGGAAAAGCATGACGCCGTTGCCGACAGCAAGCTGGCCGACCAGCTAATCGCAGGTATCTAAACGGTTCAAAGAGCGAATTCACAAGGGCGGCCTGCGGGCCGCCCTTTTTGTTTTATCGCCGAACGAACCGGCGTGTAGCGCCCCTAGAATCCGTCCTTTGCTGCCCTTAGCGCGGCGAAGGTCTCTTCCGGTGCATTGCCGCCCCAGCGGGCCTGCATGTCGGGCTTGTCCGCCCGCAGGAAGGGATTGGTGGCCAGTTCGCGTGATAGCGGCATGGGCACGGTCCATTCGCCCCGGCTGCGCTTGTCAGTGATCTCCTCCGCATAGGCCGCGAGCGCGGCATTCACCGGATCGGCATGCACCGCAAATTCCGCATTCGCAGCAGTATACTCATGCGCGCAATACAGCATGGTTTCCGGCGGCAGGGCGCGGATCCGGACGAGGCTGGCCCAGAATTGTTCCGGCGTACCTTCGAACATCCGTCCGCAGCCAAGTGCGAACACGGCATCGCCCACCATCGCGATCCCGGCTTCCGGCAAATGATAGGCAATGTGGCCAAGCGTATGGCCGCCCACGTCGATCACATGCGCGGTGAATGCGCCGAGGGGCACGGTGTCGCCATGTCCAACCTGTCGGTCGATCCCTGCGATTCTGCCTGCCTCTGCACCCGGAGCGACGATCGTACACCCGGTCGCTTTCTTGATCGCCAGATTGCCGCCCGCGTGGTCAGGATGCCAATGGGTATTCCAGATCTGGGTGATGGCCCAGCCTTTGGCCGCCGCCTGCTTTAGGTATTCCGCCGCATCAGGCGTGTCGATGCACACGGTCTCGCCGCTCGCCGGATCGTGGAGCAAATATCCGTAATTGTCGGACAGGCACGGGAATTGATGGATCTGGATCATGGCAGCAGGATAGCGCCGATCCCGGATGTAGGAAAGGCCCGCCTACTCGGGTGAGTAAGCGGGCCTTTCCGATTGCCTGAATGGCTTAGAAGGGGTGTGCGATTACTCGCTCTTGCCCTTCAGTGCTTCGCCGAGGATGTCGCCCAGCGATGCGCCCGATGCTGACGAACCGTACTGTTCAACAGCCTGCTTCTCTTCGGACACCTGACGGGCCTTGATCGAGAAGTTCGGCTTCTTGGAACGGTCGAAACCGATAACCATGACGTCGACCTTCTGGCCTGCCTGGAAACGGTCAGGACGTTGTTCGTCACGGTCACGGCCGAGGTCCGAACGCTTGATGAAGCCGGTCGCGCCGTCTTCGCCAACCTGAACTTCGAGGCCGCCATCGCGGACTTCGAGTACAGTCACGGTGACAACGTCGTTCCGCTTCAGCGAGCTACCACCGGCAGCGCCTTCAGCAGAAGGTGCACCCTTTTCGAGCTGCTTCATGCCAAGCGAGATGCGTTCCTTGTCGGTATCGACATCGAGAACCACGGCCTGGACTTCTTCACCCTTGCGGTGCAGCGCCAGCGCATCTTCGCCCGAAATGCCCCATGCGATGTCGGACATGTGAACCATGCCGTCCACATCGCCGTCGAGGCCGATGAACAGACCGAATTCGGTCGCATTCTTGACTTCGCCGGTGACGGTTGTGCCAACAGGGAACTTGTCTGCGAAATCTTCCCATGGATTGCCCTGAGCCTGCTTGAGGCCCAGCGAGATGCGGCGCTTGTCGGAATCGACTTCCAGCACCATCACGTCGACTTCTTGCGAGGTCGAAACGATCTTTCCGGGATGGACGTTCTTCTTGGTCCAGCTCATTTCGGAAACGTGGACCAGACCTTCGATGCCCGGTTCCAATTCAACGAATGCACCATATTCGGTGATGTTCGTGACAGTACCCTTGAGCTTCATGTCGACCGGATATTTCGCCGCAACGCCTTCCCACGGATCGCTTTCCAGCTGCTTCATGCCGAGGCTGATGCGCTGGGTTTCGCCATTGATGCGAACGATCTGGACCTTGACGGTCTGGCCGATTTCAATGACTTCGCTCGGGTGGTTGACGCGCTTGTAGCTCATGTCGGTGACATGCAGCAGGCCGTCGATACCGCCCAGATCAACGAACGCACCGTAATCGGTGATGTTCTTGACCACGCCTTCGATGACCTGGCCTTCAGCCAGCTGGTCGATCAGTTCGCTGCGCTGTTCTGCGCGGGTTTCTTCCAGAACGGCACGGCGCGAGACAACGATGTTGCCCCGGCGACGGTCCATTTTAAGGATCTGGAAAGGCTGCGGAATTTCCATCAACGGGGTGACATCGCGCACGGGGCGGATATCGACCTGGCTGCCGGGCAGGAAGGCCACGGCGCCGTCGAGGTCGACAGTGAAGCCGCCCTTGACCCGGCCGAAGATGCGGCCTTCGACGCGCTTGCCTTCGCCAAATTCGTTTTCAAGCTTGTCCCAAGCAGCTTCGCGGCGTGCGCGGTCGCGGCTGAGCATTGCTTCGCCATCGGAATTTTCGACGCGGTCGACATAAACTTCGACTTCGTCACCAACGGACAGGCCGTGGCCTTCTTCACCGCGGTTGAATTCCTTGAGATCAATGCGGCCTTCGCTCTTGAGGCCTACGTCGACTACGGCAAAGCCGCCTTCGATCGATGTTACGGTGCCCTTTACGACGCGGCCTTCAAAGCCGCCATCATCGGCGCCGCCGAATTGTTCATTAAGAAGCGCTTCGAAATCGTCGCGCGTTGGATTGGCTGTTGATGCCATGGGTTAGAGTTTCCTACAGTATTTTTTCCGGCCGCCAGGTTGGTTCCCGGGGTCTTGTGGCCGAACTCTCCACCGGACCGGATGCCGCGATGAAGGCCCTTGGGGTTGCAGGTCGGCGGGGCAGGAATACCGGCAGTTGGCCCGTGAGAGCCATTGTACAGACCGGCAATGCTGTTGAGCTTGCCTCCGACCGAGACCGCAGTCCGTCAGACGGTGCGCGCTTAAGCGAGGTATGCCAAAATTGCAAGCGAATTGGGCCAGGCCGATCTGTAGGCCAGATGTGTTGGAGAGCCGCCGCGCGCAGGGTTACATAAGTGACACTTCCAACATTTGCTGTAACCACGCGGATAGCGCGCAAGGCTGCGGGTTTGCCCCGGTCGAAGTGACACTCTTGCGGTCCAGGGAAATTAAAATATTCCTGCGCATGTTGGAAATTTTGCGAAAGCGCACCGGGAAGCGAAGATTTGAGGTAGATTGATTGGGCGCGGGTCATGTGCACTCCATGCCCCGGATCACGCCCTGTGGGACAGCGGCTATTCGATGCTGCCCATGCCGGACTGCAGAACACGCTCGACGATCTTGATCGCCTCGGCAATCGCTTCGTCGCGGCCCAGCGAAGTTGTGTCGAGTACATAAGCATCGCTGGCTGCGATCAGTGGAGCATCCTTGCGGCCCGCATCCCGTTCGTCGCGGCGGCGCAGGTTTTCGGCGATGTCGGCCCAGCTTGTACTATTGCCGCGGTCCTGCATTTCCTTGAAGCGCCGGTCGGCCCGCGCATCCACGGATGCGGTGACGAACAGTTTAACCTTGGCTTCCGGCGCAATGACGGTGCCGATATCGCGCCCGTCAAGCACTGCGCCGCCCGGCTGCGTGGCAAAGGCGCGCTGGCGCTCGTACAAGGCTTTGCGGACGTCCGGATGGATCGAGACGCGGCTGGCGAGGCCGCCGATGGCTTCGGTGCGAAGTTCGGGATCGTCCAGCAGGCTCTCGAGAAAATCGCACCCCGCCAGCGCATCGCCGGCATCGTCGGGATTGCCTCCATTGAGCGAAACCTGCCGCCCGACCGCACGGTAAAGCAGGCCGGTATCGAGATGCGGCAACCTGTAATGGTTCGCAAGGGCCTTCGCCAAGGTGCCTTTGCCGGACGCAGTCGGACCATCAACTGCGATGATCATGCGGGGCTTTTTCGCCGCGCCAACAGCGCCCTTGCCAGTCCGAACAGCGCAATCGCCATCCACACGATTTCCAGCACCATCGTCGGTAGGTTGAAGTTCACCGTCAGCGAGACCGTCAGCAGCGCCGCGCCGATGAAGTTGACCAGATTGAACAGCACCATGTTCATGTCCTTCACCACATTGCTGTAGGCATAGGCGGCGACAATGCAGAAACTGCCTGCAAAGCCGATCAGGTCGGCGGAAAACGAGGTGATGTAATCGGTCATGAAGCCCTTTCAGAGAGCATGGTTTCAAATGTCGGGAAGCTGGTTGCGATCGGGCGGGTGTCGTCCACTTCGACGCCGTCCGTCGATGCGAGCCCGGCAATCGCCATGCTCATGGCTATGCGGTGGTCGAGATGGGTGGAAACGGGGCCGCCGCCGGATAAAGGCTCGCCGCCAGTGCCGTCGATCAGCAGCCCGTCCTCAACCTCGGTCACCTTCGCGCCGATCGCGGTGAGGGCCGTGGCCATCGCGGCCAGGCGGTCGCTTTCCTTGACGCGCAGTTCCTCCAGCCCGCTGGTGACCGTGCGGCCTTTCGCAACCGACGCCGCAACGAACAGCACGGGAAATTCATCGATCATGCTGGGGGCGAGGGCGGGGTCCACCTCGATGCCGGTCAACGCGGAATGCCGGACGCGCAGATCGGCCACGGGTTCGCCGCCGACTTCGCGTGGGTTCAATTCCTCGATATTGCCGCCCATCGCGCGCAGCACGGTGACAATACCGGCGCGGGTCGGGTTGAGGCCAACATTCTCGATTGTCAGGTCGCTGCCGGGCACGATCAATGCGGCGACAATGAAGAAGGCGGCGGAGGAAGGGTCGCCGGGGACTTCGATATCCTGCCCGGTCAATTCCGCCTCGCCGTGGATGTGAATCACCCGTTCCTTGCCGTCCGCGCCGTCCACTTCCTCGACTTCCAGTCTGGCGCCGAATCCGCGTAGCATCCGCTCGGAATGATCGCGGGTGGCAACCGGCTCGATCACCGTGGTGATGCCCGGAGTGTTAAGGCCCGCCAGCAGGACCGCGCTTTTTACCTGCGCCGAGGCCACCGGCAGGCGGTAGGTTATCGGCACCGCGGGCAGGCAGCCGCGCATCATCAGCGGCAAGGTGCCGCCCGGACTGGACGTGAAGTCCGCGCCCATTTGCGATAGCGGTTCGATCACCCGGCCCATCGGCCTGCCCGACAGGCTGGCATCGCCGGTGAAGCTCGCGGTGATTCCGTGGCTGGCGATGACGCCCATCAGCAGGCGAGTGGAGGTGCCGCTGTTGCCCATGTCCAACGCCTGTGCCGGTTGCAATAATCCGCCAACGCCCACGCCCTGGACCGTCCAGGTCCCGTCATCGCTGCGTTCGATCTTGGCACCCATGGCCCGCATTGCTGCAGCCGTGCTCAATACATCTTCACCTTCAAGCAGGCCGCGAATGGTGGTTTTACCAATCGCGAGCGAGCCCAGCATCAATGATCGGTGGCTGATCGATTTGTCGCCCGGCACGCGGATTTTTCCGCGCAAGGGGCCGGAAGCGGCAAAGCGGCGCGGGTTGGGGCTTTCGGACAAGGGAACGGGTTCCTATATGCAAAGCCAGGCAAAGATGTTGCGGCTTTCACGTTGGATGGTGCAACGCGGCTTTTGACAGTGCCAATCCCCTATGGCAAGGCGCGCCCGCTCTTGATTCCGTATCGTTGCTCATGCACGGGCGGTTTCCATCAGGTTTTTTGAAGAATTTTTCTCCCCGACCGCATCGGCCGGGCGACAGTTAAGGAAATACAATGGTCAAGCCAGAATGGGGCACCAAGCGTTCTTGCCCGAAATGCGGCACCCGCTTTTATGATTTGAACAAGGAAGATCCCGCCACCTGCATCGAATGCGGTGAAGAATGGTATCCCGAGCCCGTGTTGAAGTCGAAGCAGCCGATTCCGTTCGAAGACGAGAAGAAGAAGGACAAGGTCGCCGATAGTGACCTGGCCGATGATGATGATGAAGATCTGGAAGATATCGACGACGGCGAAGATTCGCCCGACAATGATGTCGACCTCGGCGGCGACGATGACCTTGGCGTAAGCAAGGGCAAGGGCGACGACGACGCTCCGGAAATTTAAAACCCTCTTGCCAAATCGGGGGGCACGCCATAATGGGCTGCCTCCCGCCAGTTTGGTGGGAAAAATATTGGTACGGGGCCTTAGCTCAGCTGGGAGAGCGCCTGCATGGCATGCAGGAGGTCAGCGGTTCGATCCCGCTAGGCTCCACCAATATAAATTGATTGAAGCCGGGTATTTCCCGCACGCTGGCCAACGAGGTTTCGTTCGCCGGCGTTTTTGGCATTTAGCGCTGCACGGGCTGCGGCGGAGGAGTGAGGACTATGTTTGACAGTC
>JBFEKH010000014.1:0-37249 GCA_041552775.1 Allopontixanthobacter sp. | reverse complement strand
GGCATTCCTTACTCGCCCGCGACGGGCAAGCCGATCGAGGCGCAGGTCGTCTCGTCGATGGTAGACCGGGTAATGACCTTGCCGGAAGGCACGCGGCTGTATCTGCTCGCGCCGGTCGTGCGCGGCCGCAAGGGCGAATACCGGCGGGAACTGGCCGAATGGCAGAAGGCGGGTTTTACTCGCGTACGGATCGACGGCGAGCTGTATCCGATCGAGGAAGCCCCGGCGCTCGACAAGAAGCTGAAGCATGACATCGAAGTGGTGGTGGACCGGCTGGCGGTTAAGGAGGGGCTTGGAACCCGGCTGGCTGACAGTTTCGAAACTGCGCTGAAACTGGCCGATGGGCTGGCCTATGTCGATCTGGCCGACGCGGTTGTTCCGGGGCGTGAGGAAGAAGACGTCAGCGGCGGCGCGATGAAGGGCGCAGGCATTCCGGCAAACCGGATCGTGTTTTCGGAAAAATTCGCCTGCCCGGTCAGCGGTTTTACCATCGAGGAAATTGAACCGCGCCTGTTCAGTTTCAACGCGCCGCAGGGCGCTTGCCCGACCTGTGACGGGTTGGGTGAAAAGCAGTTGTTCGATCCGCAGCTGGTGGTGCCGAACGAGGCACTGACCCTGAAACAGGGTGCAGTCGTACCGTGGGCCAAGTCCAACCCGCCGTCACCCTATTACATGCAGGTGCTAGGATCGCTGGCGAAGGCCTATGGTTTCGATTTGACGACGCCTTGGAACGAACTCGAGCCGGACCAGCGGATGATCATCCTGCACGGTACGGGCGGAATGGCAGTGCCGCTCACTTTCAAGGACGGGCGCAAGCAATACACCGTCAACAAGGCATTCGAGGGGGTGATCGGCAACCTCAACCGCCGTTTGCTGCAGACCGACAGCAATTGGATGCGCGAGGAATTGTCCAAGTTCCAGACCAGTCAGCCGTGCGA
Organism: Allopontixanthobacter sp.; assembly: GCA_041552775.1. Classification (GTDB taxonomy): domain Bacteria; phylum Pseudomonadota; class Alphaproteobacteria; order Sphingomonadales; family Sphingomonadaceae; genus Allopontixanthobacter. Next base: position 36,311 of record JBFEKH010000014.1, on the reverse strand, counting down.
AACCTGTAACGGTGCGCGCCTCAATCCCAAGGCACTGGCGGTCAAGATCGCCAGCGCAAACGGGCCGACTGATATCGCTGCGCCAACACAGATGTCGGTCGCCGATGCGAAGCAATGGTTCCTGGCGCTGGATGACCACCTGACGCCGCAGCAGAGCCAGATTGCCAAGGCCATCCTGAAGGAAATCAACGAACGGCTCGGTTTCCTCGACAATGTCGGGCTGGATTATCTTAACCTCAACCGAACTTCAGGTACGCTCAGCGGCGGCGAGAGCCAGCGCATCCGGCTCGCCAGCCAGATCGGTTCGGGCCTATCGGGCGTGCTATATGTGCTCGACGAACCGAGCATCGGATTGCACCAGAAAGACAACGACCGGCTGCTGGAAACGCTCAAGCGGCTGCGCGATCTGGGCAATACGGTGATCGTGGTAGAGCATGACGAGGATGCGATCCGGCAGGCGGATTATGTCGTCGATCTCGGCCCCGGTGCGGGTATCCACGGCGGCGAAGTGGTGGCGGAAGGCACGCTGAAACAGGTGCTCAAGGTCAAGCGCTCGCTCACAGCGCAATATCTCAACGGCACCCGCAGGATCGAGATTCCCGAGAAACGCCGTAAGGGCAACGGCCACAAGCTGACTGTGCACGGCGCGCGGGCCAACAATCTGCGGGACGTGACGGCGAGTATTCCGCTTGGCACCTTCACCTGCATTACCGGCGTGTCAGGCAGCGGCAAATCCAGCTTCACGGTCGACACGCTGCATGCCGGCGCGGCGCGGGCGCTCAACGGGGCGCGGGTAATTGCCGGGCCGCATGACAAGATCACCGGCCTTGAATTCTGCGACAAGGTGATCGAGATCGACCAGTCGCCGATTGGCCGGACACCGCGCAGCAACCCGGCAACCTATACCGGTGCCTTCACCCAGATCCGTGACTGGTTCGCGGGCCTGCCCGAAAGCCAGGCACGCGGTTACAAGCCGGGGCGCTTCAGCTTCAACGTCAAGGGCGGCCGGTGCGAGGTGTGCCAGGGCGACGGGCTGATCAAGATCGAAATGCACTTCCTGCCCGATGTCTATGTCACCTGCGAACAGTGCCACGGCAAACGCTACAACCGCGAAACGCTGGAGGTTAAGTTCAAGGGCCACAGTATCGCCGATGTGCTGGATATGACGATCGAGGAAGCGGAAGGCTTCTTCAAGGCGGTCCCCAGCATCCGTGACAAGATGCACATGCTGAACGAAGTCGGACTTGGGTATATCAAGGTCGGCCAGCAGGCGACGACGCTGTCGGGCGGCGAAGCGCAGCGGGTCAAGCTGGCGAAGGAATTGTCCAAACGCTCCACCGGGCAGACGTTGTATATCCTTGATGAACCGACCACCGGCTTGCATTTCGAAGACGTCCGCAAGCTGCTGGAAGTGCTGCAACGGCTGGTTGACCAGGGCAATTCCGTGGTGGTGATCGAACACAATCTGGATGTGATCAAGGTGGCCGACTGGATCATCGATCTTGGCCCCGGCGGCGGGGTGCGCGGCGGCGAAGTGGTGGCGGCGGGCACGCCGGAACAGGTGGCGCAGGAACCGCGCAGCTACACCGGCGGATACCTCAAACCGATGCTCCAAAAATAGCCTGACTGCCAGTGCCAGGAAGCCAGGCGCCCGCCGTATCGGTCGGACCGAAAATCACCGTGTGCATGGCCTTCCGCGATGAGGACGACTTCATCCGTGAGGCGGTGGACAGCGTGTTGGCGCAGACATCGGCGGAATGGGAATTGCTGTTGTTCGACGATGGGTCGAGAGATGGCGGCACCGCCTATGCGCAGGAACTGGCAGCCAGCGACGCGCGGGTGCGCTATGCCCGGCATCCGGGGGCAGAACCGCGGGCTAGCGGCGACGCGGGTGGCGGGCGCGGTGCAGGCGCGGGGCGAGTATCTGCTGTTCCTCGACCATGATGACCGGTTGTGGGGCGATGCGCTGGAACGGCTCGCCGCGGTGCTGGATACGCAGCCCGCCGCCGCTGCGGTGTTTGCCGCCGAACGCTGGTGGTACGGGCGGGAAGATCACGCGAAGAATGCCGACCAGTCCTCTCTCCCGTGGCGCAGCGGGATGATGCACGGGCGGCGGGTGCTACGCCGGATGATCCTTGGCGATCGGCCCCACCGCTGTGTCCACGCCACTATGTTCCGCCGGGCCGAATATATCACCGCCAGCGACAGCGGCCCGCTGAGGGAGATGGTGTTCGAGGATGCAGCGCTGCTCTATAAATTGCTCACCCGCCGCGATATCTACCTGCTGGACGAGGTAGTCGCCGATTACCGCATCCGAGCAAATTCCACGAGCTATACGCAGGACAGCTACATGGCGCCGTTCCTGCGCTTGGGCATGGCGCGAATTGCCGCTCGATCCGCTGAGCCGCGCATGCATTCTGGTGCGGCTAGCGGTGCTGCCGCTGGTGTCCCTGTGGCGCCGGCTGCGGGGGATGGCTTGATCGGATAGCCCGAATACCGTAATCCAGTACCCAGGTCGCGCTTTGGGGGAAGGCTTCCATGCCCTACAAACACGCGCATTATTTCGTCGGCGGCGTCCTGCTGGTGACTCTCGCTGGCTTCTGGGCGAGTTACTTCACACGCATCGGCGGGGTTCCGCTGGCATTTCATGTCCATGCCTTCTCGGCGACGAGCTGGCTGCTGCTGCTGATCGTGCAGAGCGTGACCATCCAGAACCGGCAGGCACCGATACACCGGCTGGTGGGGCGGTCCAGCTTCGCGCTTTTCCCGCTGCTGATCGCTGGGTTCGTGATGATCATCAATGCGGCATCTCGGCGTTTTGCCGGGGCGGAGGACCCATTTATCCTCCAGCTCGGCCCGGCATTCGGGATCGGGATGGTGGTGGCCATCGGAGCGTATCTGACGCTGTTTTATGGCGCGCTGCGGCACCGGCAGAATATCCGGCTGCACGCGGGATATATACTGGCGAGCCCGCTGATCCTGTTTGAATCGCCCTTCAGCCGGATCATCGGCCAGTTCTTCCCGTGGATGAACTTCATCGGCAGCGAAGGGCCGCGCGCCGTGCTGGATACCATTGTCATCAGCGACGGGATGGCGATCATCTTCGCGATGACGATGTATTTCCGCGACCGCAAGCACGGCGCCCCGTGGTTGATCGCATCGGGCTTCATGGCGTTTCAGGCCTTTGCCATGTTCACCGCGAGAAGCTGGCCGATGCTGGACGAGGCGTTCACCTGGTACGCCGCTATCCCGCATACGGTCACGGTTGCGGCAGGCGTGCTGGCGGCAATCGCGGTGGGCTGGGCCGGATGGGAGAAGGGGAAGCGGGCGCGCAAGCCAGCGGCACCCGCCATGGCGACCTGAGGCCGGCCCCGCCGGTACGTGCAATGTGGAAGCGAATATCAACGAGAACCGCTCTACCCGGGATCGCAGCAAGTTTGTCGCCAATGTGGACGATCCGAGCGGCGCGCGTCGGCGGTAATGGTGGGTGGCTTGGCTGGGGCAAAGGCTCGTTGATGGCTCGGGCGAAGGCAAGGGGGAGCGGATTGCTGGCGCGATGGCTGCCGGAACGGCACCTGCTATGGCTGGCGGAACCGCACCCGCGATGGCTCCGCAAATGCGCCGCCAAATGACCCTGCGCCACTCCCGCTCACCTAATATTATTACGCAGGACTTTGCGAATAATTAAATTTCCTGTGAGGCTGTCTGTGTCACTTTGCGGGCGATTTCTAGCGGAAGTCTGCGGTTTATCGGGGCGGACAGAAAGTGTTTGATGTGTCACTTTTGTAACCCTGGGTGCTGGGTTGTGGGACAGGTGGCGGGGCGGGTTACGGGCCGGGGTGGCGCGCGAATTGTGCGGCGTCGGCTCCGCTTGCAAGTTCTTGTGTGGAGGCGTATTTTTGCGGTTGGCAATATCGCGCAATCCGGGCCCGCGATGCTCAGGAGCCCGCAGCATAAGAGGAGGATGCCATGATTTTACGTTCGACCAGATCTCTAGCGATCGGGACATGTGTATTGCTCGCCGGGGCCGCTGCATTGCAGGCGGGGGCGCTGGCCGCCCAGGATGCGCCGCCGGAAGTGGTCTATCTGTTTGCCGACCTCGAGGGGGCGGAACAGCCGGGCGGCGGGGATAAGAACGGGTTTGGCGACATGGCGGTGGCGGTCAAGTTGACCGAGGGGAAGTTCTGTTATGAATTGTCGGTCGGGCAAATTGCCACGGCGACCGCGGCGCATGTGCACGAAGGCAAGGCGGGGGTGAATGGCCCTCCGGTAATCACCGTCGCAGTGACCGGGCCGAAGAACCAGGTGTGTGTGGACGCGGAAAGCAAATTGCTCAGGAAAATCGCCGACAAGCCGGGCGATTACTACGTCAATGTGCACACGGCTGATTTTCCTACCGGGGCGATCCGGGGGCAATTGCAGTTGTAATGTTGGATTTGCCGGTGGGGGCTGCGTCGCCGGAAATGCGGTGACGGCATGGCCGTCGGAATTGAGGTGACGGCTTAGCCGTCGATCAGCGCCAGTTCGACCGTGCCGTGGCCGCGGGCGATCAGGCCGATCTGCTCGGCAGCAGCGCGCGACAGGTCGATGCTGCGGTTATGGGTGTAGGGGCCGCGGTCGTTGATCCGCACGGTGACGGACTTGCCGTTGTTCGGATTGGTGACCATTACCATGGTGCCAAACGGCAGGGTCTTGTGCGCGGCGGTCAGCTGCCGGGAATTGAAGCGCTCGCCACTGGCAGTGCGACGGCCATCGAACCGTGTGGCGTAAAAGCTAGCGATACCGCTGCCCAGAGTGCGCAAGGTGGTGGCGGCTTCGGCCTCGACCGGGATCTCGATATCCGTGAGGTCAACCGCGCCCGCTGGCGTGCTGAAATTATGGGTCGGGGCGGGCAGAGCGGCGAAGGTGTTGGCGAATTCAGCCTGCTGCCGGGCGCCTTCGCCGGCCAGCGCAGGGCCGCCCGATGCGGCTGGAAGGATGGTCGCAGCGGCCAGGACCATGGTCCGGAACGAAAGGCGGCGCGAAGTGTTTGCAGGCGTTTTCATATTGGAGCCCGTTTACGCGGCCGGTGCTGCCAGGGACAGGCAGGCAGGGCCTTCTCGTCCTGAAAGGGGCTCCACTGGTCGTAGATGAACGGAATTTAACCACGTTCTTGCGGCCGAATTGCCGAAATTCCTATCCAACATGGCAGGATTTGGCGTGTGACCACCGGCATGGATTTGCCGATTCGCAATGGCGTTTCGCTACATTTTGGGGGTCATGCTTGGCAGGGCACGATCATATTGGGTTTGCTGTCCACGCGCGTTTTGCCAGCCTCGAGAAATGCGTGGGCCCAAAAGCAAATGGGGCCGGCATTTCTGCCGACCCCACTCTTACCCGCGCGTGGCCTTCCGGAGAAGGACTTGGCGGCCGATGTTCCGCGTCTTGTTCGCACCATATCCGAAGATGTGGGCGTTCATTGGCGTTATCACCGGTGCTCGCGCCGGCATCCGGTTCCTTCCAGTTCCAGCTCCGATCCGAAGATCTTTGCCTTCCCCTTTCGGTTCCGAGACCGCCCAATCCTTAATGGCCAGGTTTCTCAAGCGGTCCTGCATCTGCCGAAGCTTTTGCAATCCCATCGACACCTGACCGAATTGATCGGCCCATAGTGGCGCTACTTTCGCGTTCCGATCATCGGTTTTCTCAACTTTGGGCCGAAACCCTTTGCGAGAACTCCTACTGGACCGCGTGGACAGACGCCGCTACGTCGAATTGGTTTGAATTCTCTACTGATTTCAAGTCGTTAAACCATCTTTCAGAGAAGCTTTCTCGCCTTTCCGATGACTTGAGATTGCTCCTGATTGCCGAGTCGGGCAAGCGATTTATCCACTGCAAGCGAATTCAGCGGTGGACAGGAGTGGATAACTCAACGCTTCGTCGCAGAAGCTACCGGTCGCGCTGGGCCAACAGGCGCAGGCGCAGGGCATTGAGCTTGATGAAGCCTTCGGCATCCTTTTGATCGTAAGCCCCTGCATCATCTTCGAATGTCACATGCGCTTCGGAATACAGGCTGTTGGAAGATTTTCGGCCCACGACAGAGGCATTGCCCTTGTACAGCTTGAGCCGGACCGTGCCGCTAACCTTAGCCTGGCTCAGGTCGATCGCCGCTTGCAGCATTTCTCGCTCGGGCGAGAACCAGAAGCCGTTGTAGATTAGCTCAGCATAGCGCGGCATCAATTCATCCTTGAGATGTGCTGCGCCGCGATCGAGGGTGATTTGCTCGATCCCGCGATGTGCCCGGGCGTAGATTTCTCCGCCGGGCGTTTCATACATGCCCCGGCTTTTCATGCCGACAAACCGATTTTCAACCAGGTCGAGCCGGCCAATGCCGTGCTTGCGGCCCAGTTCGTTGAGCGCTTCCAGCAGAGTGGCTGGGCTCATGGCCTTGCCGTTGAGCGCGCAGGCATCGCCGCGTTCGAAATCTACCGTGATATATTCCGGCACATCAGGTGCATCCTCGGGATTTACGGTGCGCGAATAGACGTAATCCGGTGTTTCTTCCCACGGGTCTTCCAGCACTTTGCCTTCGCTAGAGGTGTGCAACATGTTGGCATCGGTGGAGAATGGGCTTTCGCCGCGCTTGTCCTTGGGCACCTGAATCTGATGCTTTTCTGCCCAGGCGATCAGGGCGGTGCGGGAGGTAAGTTCCCATTCGCGCCAGGGTGCAATGACCTTGATATCAGGAGCGAGCGCATAGGCGGACAGTTCGAAGCGCACCTGGTCGTTGCCCTTGCCGGTGGCTCCATGCGCGATGGCATCGGCTCCGGTCTCGCGGGCGATCTCTACCAGCCGCTTGGAGATGAGCGGGCGTGCGATGGAAGTGCCCAGCAGGTAATCGCCTTCATAGCGGGCATTCGCGCGCATCATTGGAAAAATGAAATCTCGGGCAAATTCCTCCCGCACGTCTTCGATGAAAATATTTTTGTCTGGAATGCCCATCGCTTGTGCCTTGGCGCGGGCTGGCTCGATTTCCTCGCCTTGTCCGAGGTCGGCTGTGAAGGTCACGACTTCGCATCCGCGTTCGACCTCAAGCCATTTGGCGATCACACTGGTGTCGAGGCCGCCCGAGTAAGCGAGGACGACTTTCTTGATACCGGACATAGGCTTGATATCGGACATTCGGATGCTCCGTTGGAATTTAGCCGCGCGGGTATCAGGCGCATTCCAACATCTCAATCAAATATGGCCGCAGAATATCTATCCGCCCGGCAACAGGCCTTCATTTTCCGCCAGATATTCCCGGGTCAGCGGCAAAGTATGGCGGTTGCGGCTATACTGGATTTGGTAATTGCACATGCCGCCATTTTCAAAAGCTGAGGTCGCGCCAGCCAGATAGAATGCCCACATTCGGAAGAACCGTGCGTCATACATCGCTTCTATTTCAGACTGCTGAGCGATGCATTTGGCGTACCATTGGCGCAGCGTCCGGGCGTAATGCAGGCGGAGGGTTTCAATGTCGGTGGCAATCAGACGGGCCTTTTCACTCGCGGCGAGGGTCTCGCTGAGCGCTGGAATATACCCACCCGGAAAGATGTATTTGCGGGTAAATGCATCGGTGGAGCCGGGTACGCCCATCCGGCCGATGGTATGCAGGAGCATGACACCGTCATCGGTCAGCAGATTGGCTGCGGCGCGGAAAAAGGTTTCGAATTGCGGCCGTCCGACATGCTCGAACATGCCGACCGAAACGATCCGGTCGTAATGGATGCCCCGGGCAGGTAAGTCGCGGTAATCGACCAGTTCGAACTGGACGTCCTCGCCCACGTCCGCAGCTGCGGCCCTCGTTCTGGCCAGTGCCAGCTGTTCTTCGCTCAACGTTATTCCGGTGACGCTGACATCGTAATTCTGCGCCAGATATATCGCCATTCCGCCCCATCCGCAGCCGATATCGAGCACGCGCTGCCCGGGCAACAGCGCCAGTTTTGCGGCAATATGGGCAAGCTTGGCGGTTTGTGCTTCGCCCAGCGTCATGTCGTTGCGCGGCCAGTATGCGCAGCTATATTGCATGTGCTCCGGATCAAGCATCAATTGGTACAGCGCGTTGCCGATATCATAATGGTGCGCGACGTTGGATTTTGCAGAGGCCTGCTGATTGACCGAATCCCGCGCTGCGGCGGCGTGATCAAACAACCGGGCAAGCATTCCCTTGCGGTGGAGGGTTCCGCCTTGTTCGTACGGCTTGTTGGCGCGCAGCAGGAATGCAAGCTGCATGATATCGCCCTGCTCAATGATCAGCCGGCCATCCATGAAAGCCTCGCCAGCGCCAAGCCGTGGGTCGAGTACCAATTGCCGCGCGACCTTATCATCGGCGAAGCGGACACGGACTTCAGGAAATCCGGGTGCAGCCGTGCCAATTTTGTGTTCCCTGCCATCGGCATGCATGATCGTCAGGACACCCTTGGAAATAATTCTTTCCATGACCCGATCAAGCAATGCCGCGCTGGCCATCAATAAGTTCCTTCCACCCTGTTCCTCATGCTAAGTTGTTATCTTGCAGCAATATTCAGTGCCGGATCAAGGCTCCTTGTCTCAAATGTTGTTATCAGCGCGCAGATGAGCTGGTTCCTTGGCACTATAGCCGCGCGTTATTGTCAGCGCTTCAGGGGCAATTACCTGCTTGGTCTGTCAATTCCCGATTTGTGCCATGATTGCGGCATTGGTCCGCACCGACCAAGTGCCGCGGGCCTTGCCGATTGACGTTGAGGTGTTAAAAAGTGACCATGGCTGAACCCAAGACGATCCCGACAGCAGAGAGTGTTTCTGGTTTTATCGAAGGGGTCGAGCCCGATGCAAAGCGCGGTGATGCCAGGATCATCGATGCAATTTTCCGGCGTGTTACCGGTGAAGAACCCAAGATGTGGGGGCCCACTATCATAGGATATGGGGAATATCAGACCACTTATGTCAGTGGGCGCGATGTCCGGTGGCTGCGGACCGGATTTTCGCCAAGAAAGGCCAAACACTCTCTGTATCTAATGGGCGGGTATTGCGACGAAATCACCGGCAAGCGGCGCGATGCGCATCTGGCAAGGTTGGGCAAATATTCGCGCGGCAAAAGTTGTCTGTATATCAACAAGCTGGCCGATGTTGATCTGCAAGTTTTGGAGGAAATCATCGCAGAGGATTGGGCCACTATGCAGCGGCTTTATCCAGAATAAATGTGTCAGATACCGGCGTACCATTGGTAGCCGTGGTGATCTTCCCAATAACCGCCTTCACCCAGGCCGACATTATCGAGGCTGGCAACTGCCTCGATCGCGGTCAGGTATTTGGCATGCTTGTAACCAAGCTGCTTCTCGATCCGCATGCGCAAGGGCGCACCATTCTTGATCGGAAGGTTCTCGCCATTCAACTGGTGCGCAACGATCGTTTGCGGATGCATCGCATCGATCATGTCGACGCTTTCGTAATATTTGTGGCCGCCCAGTGTATCGGCGCAGCGAAAGACGATGAAGTTCGCTTCTTCGCTGACGCCGGCAGCTTCCAGAATAGTGGCCAGTTGCGGGCCGGTCCATTCGCCGATTGCGCTCCATCCTTCCACACAATCGTGGCGGGTGATCTGCGTCCGCTGCGGAAGTTTGCGCAGGTTATCGAGCGATAGCGATATTGGGTTCTTGACCATCCCGCCCACTTTCAGCCGCCAATTGGTAAAATCTTCCGCGACATGCTGGCGGTATTCATCCGTCTCTACATCGACCGATCCATTGCCGCGGAATACGGGTGAAATATCAGCCCTGGAATATTCATTCACCAAGGCCGTCCGGCTGGACAGTGCGCGCTGGGCCTTGCGGTGCCAATCCTCGGCAGCAGAGAACAGCGATGAGCCCACTTTGGAATCTGCAACCCTGGAACATGCGCCGACGAACAGGGCGCCTATTCCGGCGAGTAACGCGCGGCGCTTCATGCTTTGCCTCCCGTGATCATATCGCGGATCTGGCCGATCGGGCCGGACAGCAGGACCAAAATTATATGGACCACAAAGAAGCCAAAAATGCCCCACGCGAAAATGAAGTGGATCGATCGCGCGCTTTGGCGGCCCCCGAATATCTCAACCAGCCACGGTGCAGCGGATTCGAAGCCCGGACTGATTGCTAGGCCGGAGAAGATCATCCCGGGCAGCAACACACCAAGCACTGCGCCATAGGCGGCCTTTTGAAGAAAATTGAACTTGGCCGGACCATGATCGAAATTAAGCTTCAGGTGCTGGACAATATCGGCCCAGATTGCTTTCGGGTTCCATTCCCTGGGGCTCGTGCGAAGATCGCGCCAGAAATGCCGATTGATTAACATGGCGATCCACATGAACAGCAGTCCGAGCGCGAATGGCCACGTCATGAGAGTGTGCCAGTCACGCGCGCTGGCCAGGCTATAGTAGCCAGGAATTGTCGCCCATCCCGGGAAGCGTGCGACTGCCAGCCATGCTTGATCAGGTGAGAAGCCCCACTGACCCCAATAGAGATAGCGGTGCGCGTTCGAGATGTTCAGGCCGGACATGAACAGGATCACGATGCAAACCAGATTGATCCAGTGCCACAGGCGGGTTGAAAGAAAATGGCGTTTCATCGCGCGACATCCTCCCGGGCCAGATAAATGACGTCACGCGGCTGGGCAAGCAAATGCTGGCCGCTGTCGACGAACAGTGTCTCGCCGCTCGCCAGCCAGCCATCGGCAAGGAACAGGGCGGCATCAGCCATTTCGGACGGGCCGGTTTTGCGCCCTAGCGGATTGAGCCGGTGCGAAACCTCGGTTTCATTTTCCGTCTGGTCATGGCTGGCGAGAATTGCCCCTGGGGCTAGACCGTAAATCCGGTCATCCCCGGCCGCTGCGCCCATGGCGAGCATCGGAATGGTGGCCGCCAAGGCATGTTTGCTCATGGTGTAGGAAAAGAAATCCGGATTGGGATTTTCGAGCTTCTGGTCGGTGACGTGGATTATGCGTCTGCCGCCATTGGTCCGCGCATGGCGAAGGAAGGCCTGGGCCATCATCACAGGGGTTTGGGCATTGATCTGCATCGCCAGCCGGTTCGTTGCCAGATCCAGTTCGGTTACATCGTCGGGACTAAAAACCGACGCGGAGTTTATCAGCACGCGCCAGTCGTCCAGCCGTTGGGCCATTTGTTCGATCATGGAGACGGCTGCTGCGGCATCATTCAGGTCGCAGTGAATAGTTTCGGCCGAGGGAAGGGTGGCGGCGAGCGCCTGTGCCTCTGCGCCGGATGATCCATAGTGGATCACGACATGCCACCCGTTCCGGCCGAAGGTACGGGCCATTTCTGCGCCGATCCGCTTCGCCGCGCCGGTGATGAGTACCGAAGGGGTTATCACTCGATCTGTGACCCTGATTGCAGACGGTGAGACTCAGGATGCTGCATCCACCGCTTTGACCATAGTCCGCAGTGCTAGGGAAGTCTCAATCATGCAGGCAGAAAAAGGGCGTGCTGGCCCGAAAGCCAACACGCCCGTGATTTAATGAACCCGGTTACTTAGCGGCAGTTAAGGCTGCCCCGGTCGATTTCACGGCCGATCAAGCCGCCGCCGACTGCGCCAATGATAGCGCCGAGCGTCTTGTCACCGCGTCCGGCCAGCTCGCTGCCGGCCAATGCGCCCACGCCGGCACCGATCACCAGTCCGGTGGTGCCATTATCGCGCTTGCAATAATAGCGCCCGTCATTCCCGCGCCACATGCTGTCATTACGGGAAATCCGGCGCGGTTCGTAATAGCGACCCCGGTCGTCATAGCGGGCCCGGTCGTAATAGCGGCGGTCATTGTCCTTCGCACGCTTGCCATACGCCTTCGCGTGGGCTGGTGGATCAGCCAGGACAGGTGCGGCAGGAACTGCGAGCGCAGCGACTGCGGCGGCCATGATGAAATTGCGCATGGTAAGAATACCTTTCAAAATTGGTTGCGAATAGGTTGATTACTCATGTCATCCGGGTTCGGTCCACAACCTCAGATGAACAGACAGATTTCTTGAAAAAATACACCTGAATCGTGCTTCCCCGTCGATGAACCGAGTGTAATTCGATACCGCAGGCAAGGTGGTCAATGGCTACTGCAGATGCCTTATGGCTCGCTGGCGCAGTTCGGGTGATAGGCGGTCAAGCCCGGCCATTTCAGCAAATTCATCGGTAGCGGTTTTGGTTGCCGCGCCGTAAAGTGCGCTGAACACGCGGCGGACGGTCCAGGCTTCTGCTCCCGGCTGTGTCAGTTCAAGGGCGTCACTCGCTTGTGCCAGCCCTTCTTCCAGGACCCTGAAATATATCCCGCAGCGACCTGTTTTCAGGATATCGGCGACCATGCCCTTGCGGTCGAAACGGTGTTCGATCTTCCAGCATGGTTGGCGCGGCTGGCTGATTTCGAGCAAGGCGCTGCCGAGCCGGTAGCGATCACCGATCCGGGCAATTTCTTCGGTAATGCCGTGCGCTGCGATATTTTCGCCAAAGGCGCCGGGCGCGTCCAGCAAAGGGTGGTCACCGATCTGCGTGCGCCAATGGGCATAGTGATCCTGCGGATACAGGTGTACCGCCATATGCGGCCCGCCGTGATGTTTCCGGTCTGCCTGCTCATCGCCTGCCAGGCCAAGCCGCCCGACGATGACTGGCCCGATGACAGAAACTTTGGCTATCGCGCTACTTTCATCGCTGCGGAACGGTGACGCTTTTCCTGTCAGAAGGGCGAGGACTTTATAGCTCATTCTGCCGGATTGGCGGCTGCTTCCCGGTCGCGTTCCGCCCGTGACTTCTTTTCCGCGCTGGTGCGTAACTGGCCGCAGGCGGCATCTATATCCCGCCCACGCGGGGTCCGCACAGGCGCACTGATCCCGGCTTCGAACACAATGTTGGAAAAATTGCGGATGCGTTCAGGAGTGGAGCAATCATACGGTGCGCCCGGCCATGGATTGAACGGGATCAGATTGACCTTCGCAGGCAAGTCATAACGCTTGAGAAGGCGGACGAGTTCATGCGCATCCTCGTCGCTGTCATTCTTGTCCTTCAGCATCACATATTCGAACGTGATGCGCCGGGCATTGGAGGCTCCGGGGTAATCGGAACAGGCGCGCAGCAATTCGTCGATCCCGTACTTCCGGTTGATCGGCACAATCTCGTCGCGAACTTCCTTGGTCACCGCATGGAGCGAAACCGCCAGATTGACGCCGATCTCTTCGCCGCAGCGCGCCATCATGGGTACGACACCGCTGGTGGATAGGGTAATCCGCCGTTTCGACAGCGCCAGACCTTCCCCGTCCATCACCAGTTTCAAGGCATCGCGCACATGTTCGAAATTATAAAGCGGCTCGCCCATGCCCATCATCACGATGTTGGTCAGCAAGCGTCCATCAGCACGATATTCGCTTTCGTCTTCAACTTCCGAGATATCCATCCGGCCTTTCGGCCATTCGCCCAAAGCATCGCGGGCCAGCATAACCTGCCCGACGATCTCACCCGGTGTTAAATTGCGAACCAGCCGCATAGTTCCAGTGTGGCAAAAAGTGCAATTGAGAGTGCAGCCGACCTGGCTCGATACGCACAGCGTTCCGCGGTCCGCGTCGGGAATGAAGACCATTTCGTAATCATGGCCATCATCGGTTTGCAGCAGCCACTTGCGTGTGCCGTCAGTTGAATGCTGTGCTTCCACGATGTTGGGTCGTCCCACAATGAACCGTTCTTCCAGCCAGGGCTGCATGGTCTTGGAGATGTCGGTCATGTCGGAAAACTGGGTTGCGCCGCGGTGGTATAGCCAGTGATACACCTGCTTGGACCGCAGCTTTGACTGCTTCGCGTCCAATCCTGCCTCGGCAAAAAGTTCCGCAATCCGCGCCTTGGGCAGACCGAGTAAATCGACGCGGCCATCCGCACGCGGTGTGATGTCACGCGGGACGGGTACCGGATCGACTTGTCCGGGGATCGACATGAGTGCTGTATCGGCCATGCAACGCATATAGGTTCCCGGCAGTCATATGGCAAAGCAATGCTTCTTAACTCACTCGCCCCCAATTTGACCCATTATCGGTTCATCTGGCAGCAAGGTTATGTCGTTCGTCTATGCAAAAGAACGTCCCATCTGTAATTATGTTGCGCACATGTCACAGTCCCATTGTTGTTTCAGGTTAATGAAACCAGCAGCGAAACTGGCCGTTCCATTGGTCCGCGCGGTGATGATGCCGCGCCGAATGAACTACTGGAGTTGATAATGAAAAAGACAGTCGCACTTCTCGCAGGACTTTCGCTTACCGCAATCGCCGCTCCGGCATTTGCACAGGACAACGAAGCAACCTTCACCGGCCCCCGCGTCGAAGGTATCGTTGGCTATGACATGACCCGTGCCGGCAGCAGCGTCGACGACGATGTGAACCAGGACAATGATCAGTCGATCGATGGCTTCATGTACGGTGTCGCAGTCGGCTACGACTACGATTTCGGCGGCGTCGTTGTTGGCGCAGAGGCGGAATTGACCGACTCGACCGCCAAGACCGAATTCGATGACGGTGATTTCGAAGGCTTCGGCTTTGGTAATGTCCGTGCTGGCCGCGATCTTTATGTCGGCGCACGCGCTGGTGTGAAGGCTGCTCCCGACATGCTGATCTATGCCAAGGGTGGTTACACCAACGCCAAATTCGATATCCTTTCGAACGACGGGACTACCGAATTCAATCAGGATATCGATTCGGATGGTTTCCGGATCGGTGCCGGCGCAGAATATGCGATGAGCAAGAACAGCTTCGTGAAGCTGGAATACCGTTATTCCAACTATAGCGCAGCTGAAATCGATTTCGATGGTGACCTGCCCGACAGCGATCCGTTCGACGTCGACCTCGATCGTCACCAGGTCGTGGCGAGCTATGGTTTCCGCTTCTAATCCAGCGAAGGCTTAGTCAAACGGCGGGCCGGGGAGCAATCTCCGGCCCGTTTTTCATGCGCGCTTCTTGATCTGCGCACAGCCAACGGTGGCGGCATCCATCGCGGTGGCGGCGCCGGCAAGATCATAAGTGTTGGAAAAGCGGCGGCCGCGCGTATCTTTCGATCCGACGGTCATTGAACCGGCAGAACGCATGGCAGCGATGATTGCTGCGTCCATCGCCTGATCTTCGGCCCATGCATCACCCCCGCCGCCGGTCAGGGCGAAGGTTTTGCCGCTGATCCGCAGGCTGATCGCTGCACCGGTTGAAATTTCGCGCGACAGCCGAAGGTGCAGCTGGCTGCGGACCTTGCGCGTCGGCCATGTTCCTATCGATGCGTAAGGGTCATACTCACGCGGCTGGGTGCTGGGCCTGGCTTTGGCTATGGCGTAGCACCGCGGCACTGCAGGATCGCGAAACGCAGCCCAACCAGAATAAATGCCGAGACTGTCGCGGGCTTGAAGTGGCCCGGCAATCAACGCCGCCATCAACGCCGCAATTGTGATCATTGCAGGTCGTGTGCGGTTCATGCGGCCTCTTCCCGGGAATCGGGATAGGAAATCGCGATGATTTCCCATTCCTTTGCGCCGCCGGGAAGGCGGACCGTGCGCAGGTCGCCAATCACTGCGCCATGCATGGCGCGGGCCATGGGCGAGCTCCAACCGATCCGGCCTGAACTTGCATCCTGTTCGTCATCACCGACCAGGGTCAAGGTCCGCTGGGTATCGTCTTCGTCGGACAGGGTCACGCTGGCGCCGAACCATACTTTTCCGCGGTCGGGCTGAGCAGCCGGGTCGAGCACGCGGGCGAACTTCATCCTGCGGGCGAGGTGGGACAATTCGCGGTCAATCTCGCGCATACGTTTGCGGCCATAGATGTAATCGCCATTTTCCGACCGGTCGCCATTACCGGCGGCCCAGCTGACGATCTCGACGATCTCCGGCCGTTCCTTGCCCAGCAGATGGTCATACCGCGCCTTCAGAGCGCTGAGCCCCTGGGGGGTTATCGGATTGCTTGCAGGTTTCATCGCCGGACAGCCGTTACAGCGTTTCAGCCGCTAAATTCAACGCCGCAGAAAATCGCTTACCTTTCTTGGCTTGCCGTAGAGCGTCTTTTCCGGGTGCATATTTTCGTAAACGACGGCATTTTCGATCACGCGGCCAACATAATTCTTGGTTTCGTAAATCGGGATCTGCTCGATCCAGTCGACATAGGAAATGCTGCCGGTGCGCGGATCGCCATTGGCACGAAGCCATTTGTTCACATTGCCCGGGCCAGCGTTGTACGCCGCGACGGCGAGCGGATAGGCGCCGCCGTAATATTCCAGCATTCGGGTGAAATAGCCGTCTCCAAGCTGGATATTGTAGCTGGGGGAATCGATCAGATTTGCGGACATGTAGCTCATGCCCAATTTCCCGGCCTGTTCGCGTGCTGTGCCCGGCATCAACTGCATCAAGCCGCGCGCGCCAGCATGGCTGATTGCATTTTGCGCAAACTGGCTTTCCTGCCGACTGATCGCATGGACATTGGTCCAGTTGACGCCCGGCGGGGTCTGCAGGGTCGGGAAACCGATTGCCGTGAAATTCTTGTGCCCGTCTGCTGCCGCGGCATCGAACAGGTTTACCGCCAGGTCGCGGCGACCGGTTTCCTGCGCTAGTTCGGCAACCATCACATGCTCTGCTTCGGTTTCCGCATTGTCGGCAATGGTTCGGTAGAACTGGATCCCGGTGCGCCAAGGTGCATCGCGAGATACTTCTTTCACTGCCTTGGTTAAAGGCGCGTTCTGGAATGCAATGCGCTGTTCCCGCGTGGGCTGAGCGGACGGCTGGCCTGAATAATTGGGCAGGGCACGGCCAAGTTTTTCGTAGGCCAGCATACCGTAAAACCGGTCAGGATATTCAGCGGCCATTTCCCAGTATCGCTTCGCTTCGGCCATATTTCCGGCCCGTTCGGAAGCCGCGCCGGCCCAATAGAATCCTTTGGAACGCGTTGGCGGTGTGCGGGCGGCTGCGCCATAACGATAGAACAAGGGTGCGGCGGCGTTGCCGTCACCAAGGTTCCACAACGCCTTCGTCCCGCCCAGCCACATCAGCGATGTGTAATCGTCGCGCAGACGGTAGGACATGCCGCTGATATCCGCGCCGGGAGCAAAAAGATCATCGACTGATGCGGCAATTCGCTGGGCAGAGCGCGAATCGGCAGTCTGCGCAAGGCGCAGCATTTCGCCGACGAAGCCTTCTGCATTAAAGGCGGGGCGAGCGAATGCGGGGCGATTGGCCAGCAGGTTCACCGCAGCCGCACCTTGTCCGCTGACGCGCAATTCGCGCACCCGATTATAAACGTAACCAGGATCGCGATTGGCATCGGACGGAACGGTCAGCCCAATCGATTCCGGGGTAGTCTTCTGCAACAATGCAAGCCGCGACATAGCGATATTCCGAAACGCGGGCGATACCCTGACGATCTGTCGCTCCGCAGCTTCCTGCTTGCCCTGCCACAGAAGTGCATCCATCCGGGCATCTTGATCTTCTGGGCGAAACAGTCCCCCGAACATGCTGAGCATATAGGCTTCGGAAGGCCCGCTCATATCACCACCGCGCCACGCCTGGCGGGCTATATCGGTCGCTTCCGGACGTTTGAGTGCCGCCAGCGCCAGCGCATAGCGGGCCCGAGCACTGTTGGTCAGTGGCGGTTTCCTGTCAAAGAACGAAACGAGGTGCTCCGAACTGACGGCATCGCGGTCAAGCGCGTCTTCTGCGTATTTGCGTAATTTGTCTTCCTGCGGGAAATCGGGATAGGCCAGCACGAAGCCAGCGTAATCATCGAACCCCATCCGGTCATTCGCGCTGAGGAATTCCCAGCGGCTGATTGCCTGCGACATCTGGGTCGGCGCACGGGCGACCATTTCGGTTCTTGCTTGGTCCCAGCTGGAGGCATCCTGCGCTGCAATGGGCGCGGATGCGCTCAATACGGTCGAGGCAAAAAGAGTGGCGGTAAAAACAGAATAACGGTCCATGCTGGACATAGTAGCCTTCGGCTCCTTATCAGGCGCTGAACGAAAATCCCCAAGCGCGTATGTTACGTGGTACTTATGGGGCTAATTTAGGACACAGGTAAATGTTTTCCGGCTCGATTCCCGCTCTAGTGACTCCTTTTCGCGACGGAACGTTTGACGAGCGCGCATTTCGCCGTCTGGTCGACTGGCAAATCGAGAATGGCAGTTCAGCCCTGGTGCCGTGCGGGACCACCGGCGAAGCATCGACACTGTCCAATGCCGAACACCACCGGGTCATCGAAATCTGTATCGAGCAGGCGTCAGGCCGCGTTCCGATCATTGCCGGTTGCGGCAGCAATGATACGCAGAACGCCCTGCTACACATGAATTTTTCCAAGAAGGCAGGCGCCGCCGCTGGCCTATGCGTAGCGCCTTACTATAACCGGCCCAGCCAGCGAGGCCTGGTCGCGCATTTCAGCCATCTGGCGCAAAACTGCGATCTTCCTATCGTGCTGTATAATGTGCCCGGACGGACAGTGACCGACCTGCTGCCCGAAACCGTCTGCGAACTGGCGGAGAAATTTCCCAGCCAGATCGTCGCGATCAAGGATGCCAGCGGCGATCTGTCGCGGGTTACCGATCACCGCAAGGGCATTGGCCGCGATTTCTGTCAGCTCTCGGGCGATGACGAATTGGCGTTACCTGCCAATGCTGCCGGTGCGCGTGGTTGCATTTCGGTGACTGCGAATGTTGCCCCGGCTCTGTGTGCAGAATTCCAGCAAGCCTGCGCGGAAAATGATTTCGCCAAGGCGCGCCAGCTCAATGACAAGCTCTATCCGCTGCATTACGCGATGTTTGCCGACGCTTCCCCCGCGCCGGTAAAATATGCGCTGAGCCGGGTGCATGACTGGCTGACCGACGAAGTGCGCCTGCCGATCGTCAGCGCCAGTGCCGAAGCGCGCGAGAAGGTCGATGCTGCGCTGGAGCATGCCGGACTGGTTTGAAGTCCGGCCTTTTCCTTTTGCCCATGGGTCCCTACATGGCCCAACATCATGGCGCGACCCAAACCTGAAACTTTCGACAAGCAGAAGACCGTCGCCGAAAATCGGCGCGCGCGGTTCGACTATGCCGTAGACGATAAATTCGAAGCAGGCATCGCGTTGACCGGCACGGAAGTGAAGAGCTTGCGCGCCGGACAGGGATCGATCGCCGAAAGCTATGCCGAAGTCCGTGACGGCGCAGTGTGGCTCGTCAATTCCAACATCCCGGAATATAGTCATGGCAACCGGCTGAACCATGTGCCCACGCGGCCCCGCAAGCTGCTGATGCACGAACGGGAGATCAACCGGATGCGCGCTGCTGTCGAGCGCAAGGGCATGACGATGGTGCCGCTATCGATCTATTTCAACTCGACTGGCCGCGCCAAGGTGGAACTGGCATTGGCCAAGGGCCGGCAGGCCCAGGACAAGCGCGAATATGTGAAGGACCGTGACTGGAAACGCGACAAGGCCCGCTTGATGCGCGAAAAAGGCTGAACGGTAAAATCACAACCGACGGTCGCTAGACACGGCCAACTTTCGCAGTGCACAATTCTGGCCCTGTTCATCGTCTTTTGGTTACCCATATCCCAGTCATGACCAGTCCAGCTACAATCTCAATAAAAGGCGCGATGTGGAGTGTGTTGCAGGGCTTGCAACGTACGCGCCCGACGCGCATTGCATGGCTGCAATCATGACCGAGAATTCGACCAATCTGGATGCCGAAAAGAAGGCCGCGGAAAAGACCCGCGAGCGGGCCGAACGGAAAATATCGTTCCGGTCCAAGACGTTCATGGCTGATTTGTTTCGGAAATATATCCCGACGCGTGAAGAGATGGCTGAGAACAAATATCTCAAGCCGATCGCGCATCGTTTCCTCAGCCCTGAACTTTGGCGCTTTACCCGCAGGTCTGTCCCCCGCGGCGTTGCATTGGGACTGTTCGCAGGTTTCATCATTCCGCTGGGCCAAATATTCGTGGCTGCATTCCTGGCGCTTCCGGCGCGGGCAAATGTTCCGTTGGCTGCGCTCGTGACCTTCGTGACCAATCCTTTCACCCTGCCTTTCTGGCTGTTGGTCGCAAATAAGGTCGGTGCTTTTGTGCTGAAGATCGATGCCGCTACAATGGGAGCAGCAAATGCCGAGATTACCAGTGGCCGGTGGCAGCAATTCGGCTGGTTTCTGGAAACAGCCGGGGTTACTGCATTCGGGTTTGTAGTCCTGTCAATTGTGACTGCCGCAATTGGGTACGTGCTGTCCGGAGTGGTGTGGCGGATAATGGTCGGCCGCCGCCGTAGCCGCCGATTGAAATTGCTTTCCGAGCGAATGGAGCAGCGATTGAAGAGCCCCGAAACAGTTACTTCCGAACCGCAGGCTTCCGAAGCATGAAGGACGCGGTGAAGCGTACGAAAGCCGGAGTTATTGGCAAGGGGCAATCCGCCTTTTTGGGCGCTTTGGCCGTGGCCCTGATCGTCACCTCCCTCGCTTTGTGGATGATTACGCAGCAAGCCATTCCGACGATTGCCTTCGTCGGCGGCCTTCTGGTGATCGTAGCCTCAGTTTTTGCCGCAAGCAGGATGCCTGCCAACGCGGAAGAATCCGGTTTTGCAGCACCTGATTGGTCGGTGACCGTCGCTGCAATCGAACAGCCCGGCGTCGCTGTCGCCATCACTGATCGGGCCAATCGGCTGGCGTGCGCCAATGCATTATACGCCGAATGGTTCGGCGCAAAATATGCTCCGCCCAGCCTGCCAATCGAGCGCGAAGGGCTGGAAGTCCTCTCGCTGGCCGCGCGGGAGGCTTGGCGCGATGGCCACGGTATCGTTGAACGGATGGTCGGCGGCAACGGCAGCACCGCTTGGCGTGCTACCGCTGAACGGGCCGGCCGCGGCGACGATTACCTCGTCTGGCGTTTTGAACTGCTGCGCGGCGAGGATGTCGCATTATCGGTAGCTGCACGGCTCGCTGGACCGTTCGGCAATTTGTTGTCACGCGCGGGTATCGAGGCCGCTTTGGTTGGGCCAGACGGAATTATCCGCGCCGCCAATCAGGGCTTTGCCGAACGCGCTTCCGGTGATGGATCGGCCACGATGGCGGGTCAGGAATACGCCGCGCAATTGCGGATCGATGACCGCGACCAGATTTTCTTCGCTCGCGACACGCGCCGGTCCAGCCCGCAAACCTTAATCCAGGTGCCACTGATTGATCCTGACAACAGGCCGGAAGCGGATGCTGATGGCATCAAGGTTCCGGCCAAGCCGGTTGAAGACGGTCCATCCCTGATGATGCTGATTGATGGCGGCGTTGGACTTGGCGCCGGCTGGGACGGCGCCGGACAGGCTGCGACACCGCAATTGGAAGCATTGCTGGGCGCTCTGCCGCTCGGACTGGCGATGACTGACCGCGACGGTCGGTTCCTGTTCGGTAACGGTGCATTTTTGCGCGCAATAGACCTGGAAGAAACCGGCCTGCCGCAGTTCCCGTCCGATCTTGTCGTGCGTGAAGACAAGGCCGCATTGTCCGATGCCGTTCGCCGGTTTGGCCGCGGGCCAGGCAGCAATGGCGACATGGCCGTAAGGCTCGCCAGCCAGCCGGACGAACCGGTATCGCTTGGGTTGGCCGGTGTCCGCGGATTAGGCGAAGCGGCAGTACTGCTCAGCCTGGCAGATTCAACCGAGGAAACCCGGCTGAAACGCCAGATTGCGCAAGCGACGAAGATGCAGGCGGTCGGCCAGCTGGCGGGCGGCGTGGCCCATGATTTCAACAATGTGCTGACTGCCATCATCGGCTATTGCGACCTTATGCTGCTGCGCCATACGCCGGGCGACAGCGATTATGATGACATCCAGCAGATCCGCGCGAATTCCAACCGGGCTGCTTCGCTGACGCGGCAATTGCTGGCATTTTCGCGCCAACAAACTTTGCGGCCGGAAGTTCTGCAGGTACCTGATGTCGTGAGTGAGGTCAGCCAGCTGCTCAAGCGGCTGGTGGGCGAAAAGATCACATTTACCATTCGCCATGACCGTGACCTCGGTCCGGTTCGCGCCGATCCGCAGCAGCTTGAACAGGTCATCGTCAATCTGGCGGTGAACGCCCGCGATGCGATCAACGCCAGTGGTGACGGGACGGGCAAGCTGACCCTGTCCACCCGCCGCGTTTCGGCCAGCGATGTGCGCAAGGCCGGTTCCGATATCATCCCGGTCGCGGATTACACGGTGATGGTGGTGCAGGACAGCGGCGGCGGAATTCCGCCCGAATTGCTTGGCAAGATTTTCGAACCTTTCTTTACGACCAAGGAACAAGGCAAGGGCACCGGACTGGGCCTGTCGACGGTATACGGCATCGTCAAACAATCGGGCGGGTTTATCTTTGCGGACAATATCAAGGGTCTGCATGGCCGTGCCGATGGTGCCCGCTTCACCATCTATCTGCCGGTCTATCAGGGCGAGACACTGGAGCTGCCTAAACCGGTGTTGGATGTGCAAGCCAGTAAATGGTCTGGCGGCGGACGTCTGTTGCTGGTGGAAGACGAAGCGATGGTTCGCGCCGTGGCCGAGCGCGCGCTCACCCGTGCCGGTTATATTGTCACTTCGGCGAGTGACGGCGAAGAAGGACTGGCCGAAATCGCCAAGGGCAGCGAGTTTGACCTGATTGTGTCCGATGTGGTCATGCCGGGGATGGATGGACCCGCCATGGCCCGCGAAATCCGCAAGGTGAAACCCGCGCTGCCGGTTCTGTTCATGTCAGGCTATGCCGAAGAACAGTTGCGCCGCGATATCGACATCGACAACATGTATTTCATCCCGAAACCGTTCAGCGTGCAGCAGATCGGGGACAAGGTGGGCAGCATTCTCGGGCGCCAGGAAGATTGAACGAATGAATGATACTTTGTAACATTCATTCTGGGTACAGGTCGGCTGCCTGACACCGGGGCATCAAATGGCGGCTCGTGTCGCCGAAAAGCGAGGGGAACAGGACATGATCGCAACACGCTATTTGGCCGGGGCAGGAATGGCGATTGCCTTCGTAACCGCAGCATCCGCCCAGACCACATCTGACACACTGGCTAATCCCGATTCGACAGCGCAGGGCGATGTTTCGGTCACAATCTATAATAATGGCCAGGCTCTGGTTCAGGACATCCGCCAGTTGCAGGTTGCGCAAGGCCGCAGCCGCATCGAATTCCCCGATGTATCCGCCCAGATTCGTCCCGAGACACTCAGCTTCAACGCAGCAGGTGCTGGCATCGTCGAACAGAATTTCGACTTCGACTTGCTGACCCCGGGCAAGTTGATGGAGAAGGCCATTGGCCAGACCATCACCCTGATCCGCACCAATCCGGCAACCGGATACGAAACGCGGGAACGCGCAACGGTGCTATCCACGGCTGGCGGCGTGGTCGTGCAAATCGGTGACCGGATCGAAGTGCTGCGTGATGACGGCCTGCCAGTCCGCGCGGTTTTTGACCGGGTGCCGCCTAACCTGCGTGCCCGCCCGACTTTATCGGTCACGGTAGACGCTCAGCGCGGAGGCATGCGTCCAGCATCGATCCGCTATCTGACCCCGGGCCTTGGCTGGTCGGCGGACTACGTTGCTCTGTTCGATGAACCCAAGGGAGCAATTGACATGCAGGGCTGGGTGACACTCACCAACAACACCGGCACCACCTTTCACGATGCTAATACGCTGCTGATCGCGGGCAGTCCGGGGCAGGGCAGTGGGCGTCGCTCCAGCCCCTCAGGTCTCGTTCGGCCTGGGACGGAAACCGCAAACCGCGAACAGGTGGGTGATTTCTATCTTTACCCGATCAACGCGCGCACCACGATTGCAAATGCCCAGACCAAACAGGTCAGCTTCCTTGATGTACAAGGCGTTCCGGCGAAGCGTATCTATGCCCGCACGGTCAATTGGCTCCAGAACGATGGCGGGCCGCAGCCCGTGTCCAGTTCACTCGGTTTCGCAACATCGCGCGCTGCCGGTCTGGGCGATGCCCTGCCATCCGGTACGGTCCGCTTCTATCAGCGGGACAAACAGGGCACGCCGCAATTCATCGGTGAAAGCCGGATCGGGCACACCCCTGCGGGCAGCGAGCTGGTGCTGACGACTGGCAATGCTTTCGACGTCTATCTTCAGGCCGAGGTGGAAAAACGCCAGAAGATCACTTCGTCCGAATGGGAAAGATCGTCCCGCTACCGGGTCATCAAGGATGGCGAGGTGGTGACCCAGGTCGAATCCGAACGTCCGGTCGAATATTACCGCACCACCATGCGCTACACGATGACCAATGCGAAATCGGAACCGGTCAATATCGATCTGGTACAAGCCGGGCTCGATCGCGGATGGTGGAGCAATGACTTCCGG
Source organism: Allopontixanthobacter sp. (assembly GCA_041552775.1). Taxonomy (GTDB): domain Bacteria; phylum Pseudomonadota; class Alphaproteobacteria; order Sphingomonadales; family Sphingomonadaceae; genus Allopontixanthobacter. Next base: position 11,985 of record JBFEKH010000014.1, on the reverse strand, counting down.
ATTGTCAGCGAAGATATCGAAGGCGAGCAGCTCAATCTCGACAGCAGAAAATGGGTCGTCCCAGTCCCTGCCAATGGCAAGCGCGAGTTTCGCGTAACTTACGAAGCGCGCTACTGAGCGTGACCATGCGGCCCGCCGCTCTTGCCATGATCGCTGCCCTGATGGCGAGCGCCGCCATTCCCGATGCTTCCGCGAGAGAAGCGGTCGGTTCTTCCGATCCGGTCGACCTGTCGGTAACGATTTACCGCGATCCGGGGCGCGGTGAAGGCGATTCCATGAACCGGGACTGGCCGCAAGGCTTCGCGATGATCAGCGAAACGCGCGATGTCACCCTGCCTCCGGGCGAATCGACGATCCGTTTCGAGGGCGTTGCCGAAGGGATGATTGCCGTCAGCGCAATCGTTACGGGCCTGCCCGGCGGCACGATCGAGAAAAACCGCAATGCCGACCTTTTGTCGCCCGCCTCGCTGGTCGACGGGACGCTCGGCAACCGCGTTACGATCACCCGAACCAACCCTGCAACGGGACAGGCGGTGGCACAATCCGCGATCGTCAGCAGCCGCGCAGACGGCGGATTGGTCCTGAAAACCTCCGAAGGATATGAGGCAGTTCGTTGTTCCGGTCTGCCGGAAGGCCTGGCTTTCGATACGATACCAGCGGGCCTGTCCGCCAAGCCGGTGTTTTCGATCAACACGCGCGATGAAACCGGGGGCACTTACCGGGTCACCTTGACATACCTAGCATGGGGGTTCGACTGGCAGGCACATTATGTCGCCACGCTGGATGAACGCGCCGGTTCGGACCAGCAGCGGATCAAGCTGCTGTCATGGCTCACGGTCCTTAACGACAACAATCAATCCTTCGCTGATGCGGAGCTATTGGCCGTGGCTGGCACGCTCAACATCACCAGCGATTTCCAAAATTTGGCGCAGCCGCCAACCGGGCAGCCGCTCCGGCTGATGTGCTACCCGATCGGCAGCACTGCCGCGGGTTCGCCGATCAATTATCCGTCACCACCGCCGCCACCCCCTCCACCGGCCCCGATGATGGAGATGATGGGTGATACGATCATGGTCACTGCCTCTAGACGAACCGAGGCACTACAGAAATCCGCGATCGCTGTTACCGCAGTCGAAGAGCAATTGGGCGATTTGAAGCTCTACCGGGTCCCTGAACGGATGACGGTCGCGGCAAAGGGGCTGAAACAGGTCGCCTTTTTGCAGCGCGAGGATGTGAAGGCAGACTTGCTCTATACTTCCAGTTGCAGCGCCTGGGACAATGCAACCGGGCCGGTTGCCGCCAACATCGAATTGACGACGAAGAATGACATGGAGCATGGACTTGGTGTTGCACTGCCGATGGGCGGCATTACCATCTTTGAACCCACGTCAGCCGGGGACCTGCTGATTGGCGAGGAAGATTTGCGGGACTATGCCGTGGGTCAGGATGTCGAGATATATCTGGGCGAGAGCACCGAGGTTTTCGTCGCATGCAAGCGCCTGACCGGTTCCTCGCCGAATGAAAACCCGCGCTATTGGGCCCGGATGCAGTCGACTGTGACCAATGCGAACTCCGCACCCATCAAGATTCGGGTGGAGATGGGTGGGACTGCAGAATGGGAAGTTCGAAAGGAGCGCGGCCACAAGACCAAGGACGGACAGCATGTGCTAGAAATGACGATTCCCGCCAATTCTTCGCGTGTTTTGAAATGGCAGTTACGGCCGGCCGAGGGAGTTTAATCCTTGAAAACCCCCAGTTTCAGGGATTTTCCTTCCTCTTGGAGAAAAAGTCCGTTCCCCCCTTGTTCTCTGAGAACAGATGCGGTACATAATCCAACAGTGGAACAAGCGGGGCCAAATCAATCGTCCCCCTAGGCAACTGATGGAGCACATGTCATGGCGACAAATCTGAAGCTTGTAGAAGGTAAGACAATGAATTCGGATCGTCAGAAGGCATTGGATGCCGCTCTCGCACAAATCGACCGCGCTTATGGCAAGGGTTCGGCGATGAAGCTGGGCTCCAAGGAAACCATGCAGATCGAAACGATCTCCACCGGCTCACTTGGTTTGGATATCGCTCTGGGCGTCGGCGGCTTGCCGCGGGGCCGGGTGATCGAAATTTATGGTCCGGAAAGCTCGGGCAAAACCACCTTGGCGCTGCATACTATCGCAGAAGCTCAGAAAGCTGGCGGTACCGCCGCATTTGTCGATGCCGAGCACGCGCTTGATCCGGTCTATGCCAAGGCACTGGGCGTAGATATTGACGAATTGATCGTATCGCAGCCCGACACGGGCGAGCAGGCGCTTGAAATCGTTGACACCTTGGTACGTTCCAATGCGATTGACGTTCTGGTCATCGATTCGGTTGCAGCCCTGGTTCCGCGCGCTGAAATCGAAGGCGAAATGGGTGATAGCCACGTTGGCCTGCAGGCCCGCCTGATGTCGCAGAGCCTTCGTAAGCTAACCGGTTCGATCTCTCGTTCGAAGACAATGGTGATCTTCATTAACCAGCTGCGCATGAAAATTGGTGTGATGTACGGTAACCCTGAAACCACCACCGGCGGCAACGCCCTGAAGTTCTATGCTTCGGTCCGGCTTGATATTCGCCGCACCGGCCAGATCAAGAATGGCGATGAAATTGTCGGCAACGCGACCCGCGTCAAAGTGGTCAAGAACAAGGTTGCTCCTCCGTTCAAGCAGGTCGAATTCGACATCATGTATGGCGAAGGCGTGTCCAAACTGGGCGAGATTCTCGACCTTGGCGTAAAAGCTGGCATCGTTGAAAAATCCGGTTCCTGGTTCAGCTATGACAGCATTCGGATTGGTCAGGGGCGTGAAAATTCGAAGCAATATCTAAAGGATAATCCCGAAGTTCGCGACAAGTTGGAAGCTGCTATTCGCAGCCGCACCGACAAGGTTGCCGAGGAGATGATGACCGGGCCAGTGTCTGGGCCAGACGCTGACGCCTAATCATTATCACTCAAGCGGGCGCAGGAATGGCGCCCGGGAAAACGGAAGACCGGCGCGAGTGTCCTTTATGGCCCGCGCCGGTTTTTCTTTGCCTGTCGCCGACTAATCTATCTTGTGGCTGGATTTACGATTTGAACACAAGACAAGGGCGGACCATGGCGCGACCGTATGCCCAAAATTGTAGAACAGATTAACCATACAATCCTTCGGCTCTAAGCATTTGTTGATAGCTTTAAGAAAAAGTGTCATTTCTTTCATCGGCAAGAGAGGGCACGCCAATTTTCAAAATGTGCTCAGGCTGTAGGGATGTCCAAATGGAACCGAGCGATTGGGAAGGAGCAGTCGGTACCAAATGGGCTGACGAATGGCGACGGACAGACCGTAGTTTTACAGGCCTGACCGAACGGCTGCTTGCCAAGGCCCGTGCAGAACCAATTTCCGGCGCTCTGGATATCGGCTGCGGCGCTGGTGAATTGTCCCTGGCATTGGCGCGCAGTCACAGTCATGTGAAAATGGTTGGCCTGGATATCAGCGAAGCGCTCATCGCCGCGGCGAAATCTCGCGGAGCCCACTTCGCCAACATCCAGTATGAAATTGCCGACGCCGCCAGTTGGTCATCGGATGATTTTGTGCCGGATCTGCTCCTGTCACGGCACGGCGTGATGTTTTTTCCCGATCCTACAGCAGCCTTTTCCAATCTTAGGCAGAATGCGTCACCATCTGCGCGGCTCATTTTCTCATGCTTCCGTTCGATTGAAAGCAATCCATGGGCAATAGGCCTGACCAAATTGCTGCCAGTCGGTGCATCCTCGCCGCCGCAGTCAATGGCCCCGGGACCGTTTGCCTTCGCCGATCGAGATGCCGTTGCGGCCATGCTTGGTGCCGCCGGTTGGACGGAGATCGAATTTGAAGCAGTGGATTTCGCCTATATCGCCGGATCGGGAGCTGATCCCGTAGCGGACGCGACGTCATTCTTCCTGACTATTGGCCCTGCCGCCCGTGCCGCCGCAGACCTTGATCCTCCTGCCCGGGCAGATTTCCTGCGCCGTCTCGAGAAGTTCTTGGCCAGTCATCGGGACGGAGATCTGGTGGCCATGCTGGCGGGCGCGTGGGTTGTATCCGCGCGAGCAACTGCTAGAAATTGAGCCCTTCGATAACGCTTCGACTGACATTCAGGGCAACTTATCGACCGCCTCGCTGACAGCAAATGGCTTAATGCGCTTGTCGCAGTGGCCGCGATTGCTTAATTGCCCCCGCATGCAATCGACAAATGACATTCGCCGTTCGTTCCTGGACTACTTCATTGCGCAGGATCACCTCGCCGTGCCCAGTGCACCGCTGGTACCGTATAACGATCCGACATTGATGTTCGTGAATGCGGGGATGGTTCCATTCAAAAACGTGTTTACCGGGCTTGAAGCAGCCGCGGCGCCGCGCGCTACCAGTTCGCAGAAATGCGTTCGTGCTGGCGGCAAGCACAATGATCTGGACAATGTCGGGTACACAGCGCGGCACCACACGTTCTTCGAAATGCTCGGCAATTTCTCCTTCGGTGATTATTTCAAGGAACAGGCGATCAGCCATGCCTGGACCTTGTTGACCAAAGAGTGGGGCCTTTCAGCGGATAAATTGACCGCTACCGTCTATCACACAGACGATGAGGCGTTCGACCTTTGGCGAAAGATCGCCGGCCTGCCGGAAGAGCGCATCATCCGCATCGCTACTTCGGACAATTTCTGGTCGATGGGCGATACCGGTCCGTGCGGTCCGTGCAGCGAAATTTTTTATGACCACGGCGATAATATCCCTGGCGGTCCTCCAGGTTCGCCGGACGAAGATGGCGACCGGTTCATTGAAATCTGGAACCTCGTGTTCATGCAGTTCCAGCAGGATGCGAGCGGCGAGCGCACGGCGCTTCCAAAGCCATCGATCGATACCGGCATGGGGCTTGAGCGGGTCGCCGCCGTTTTGCAAGGCGTGCACGACAATTACGACACCGACACCTTCAAGGCGCTGATAGCAGCTTCGGAGAGCTTGACCGGCGTTGCTGCCACGGGTGAGAATCAGGCCAGCCACCGCGTGATTGCCGATCATTTGCGTTCCACCAGTTTCCTTCTTGCAGACGGCGTTTTGCCGTCGAACGAAGGGCGTGGATATGTACTGCGCCGGATCATGCGGCGCGCCATGCGTCACGCCCATTTGCTGGGTTCGAGTGATCCGTTGATGCACCGTCTCGTACCGGCTTTGGTCGCGGAAATGGGTCAGGCCTATCCTGAGTTGCAGCGCGGCCAGGACCTCATCGAAGAAGTACTCCAGCGGGAAGAAACCCGGTTCCGACAGACACTCGACAAGGGTCTTCGCCTGCTCGACGAGGAAACCGGTACCATGTCCGCCGGTGACCAGCTCGACGGTGAAACAGCTTTCAAGCTCTACGACACATTCGGCTTTCCCTACGACCTGACCGAAGATGCGCTGCGGGCGCGCAACATCGGGGTTGATAGGGCCGGCTTCGACGCTGCAATGGAGCGCCAGAAAGCCGCTGCACGTGCCGCCTGGAAGGGTTCCGGCGATGCTGCCTCGGGCGAGGTCTGGTTCGACATTGCCGAGCGTGAAGGGGCCAGCGAGTTCACCGGCTATACCTCCACCAGCGGCGAAGGCCGGGTCATAGCTTTGCTAAAAGACGGTGCCGAAGTCGAAACTGCAGTGGCCGGCGAGAAGGTAGTCGTGCTGGCCAACCAGACCCCATTCTATGGTGAAAGCGGTGGTCAGGCCGGAGACATCGGGTCCATTTCCTCGCCCGCGGGTCTCAAGATTGATGTGTACGACACGTCTAAACCGCTTGGACGGCTTCATGCTCATCAAGCCACGGTAAAATCTGGCACGATCGCAGTTGGCGACACCGTGCATCTGGAGGTTGATGTGGGCCGCCGTGACCGAATTCGCGCCAACCATTCGGCAACCCATTTGCTTCACGCTGCTCTGCGAAATCGGCTTGGTAGGCATGTAACACAAAAGGGTTCACTGGTTGCGGAAGACCGACTGCGGTTCGACTTTTCGCATCCCAAACCGCTTACCGACGATGATGTTGCATCAATCGAGCGTGAAGTGAATGAGGAAATTCGTAGTAACGAAACTGTCTCCACCCGGCTGATGAGCCCGGATGATGCGATCGAAGCAGGCGCAATGGCATTGTTCGGCGAGAAGTACGGCGATGAAGTTCGGGTGTTGTCGATGGGGCGTCCGAATTCGGGCGGGCTCAGCTACTCGGTCGAATTATGCGGCGGCACGCATGTTAAGGCGACCGGCGACATCGGGCTGTTACGGATCATTTCGGAAAGCGCGGTTTCGTCCGGTGTGCGCAGGATCGAGGCATTGACCGGTGAAGCCGCGCGCCAATGGCTGGTGGGCCGGGAAGATACATTGAAGTCAATCGCTAGCGCCATGAAAACTGCCCCTGATGATGTGGCGGCACGGGTGACCGCTCTACTTGACGAGCGCAAACTGCTTGAGCGCGAACTGGCAGAGGCCAGAAAACAGCTTGCCCTTGGCGGCGGCGGTTCTGCTGCGGGTCCGAAGGACGAAGAAATTGGCGGCATCGCATTTTCAGGCCAGGTGCTCGAAGGGCTCGACGCCAAGGAACTGCGTCCATTGCTCGATGAAACCAAGACGAGGATGGGTTCCGGGATTGCCGCCGCAGTTTCGATCAATGATGGCCGGGCGACATTTGCGGTCGCGGTAACCGATGATCTGACGGAACGGTTCGACGCGGTTGCCCTGGTTCGCCTCGGCGTGGAAGCATTGGGCGGCAAGGGCGGGGGCGGACGTCCGGATATGGCACAGGGCGGCGGACCAGACGGGTCCAAGGCAACTGATGCTCTAGACGCCGTGCGTGCCGCGATAGCTGGCTGAACCGGGGCTCAGGCCGTTGCGCCAACATTGCTGGTGCGCAATTTCGGTTTGGAATCCAGCTTGGCGTCTTCCTGGATCTTGACCCGGAATTCGTCCCGCTTTTCATGGATTGAGGCGATAACCGGCCCCATCGCTACTCCGAGGTCGACCAGCACAGCCTCTGACAATTGCAGCGAGCTTTCGAGCGTCTCCGGAACAGCATGAGAGGCGCCGCTGCGATACAATTCGGCAGCGTGGGCAATATCGCGGGCGCGGGCAATGATCGGCAGATCGGGATACGCCTTGCGCAGTTTTGACGTCAGCCGCTCGGCAAGTACCGGTTCGTCCATCGTGAGGATCACCGCCAGAGCGTATTCAACGCCGAGGTTGCGCAGTGCGTCACCTCTGGCGGCATCACCAAAGGCCGCACGGTATCCCTTGCGCTTGGCCTGTTCGATCAGATCTGCGTCCGAATCGATTGCCACATAGGGCTTGCCATGCACGGTGAGCATTTGTGCGACCAGGCGGCCGACGCGGCCTGCGCCGATGATGATGACCCGAGGGGTTGCGCGGTCTTCTAGCGGCAATTCCGGCGCAGGCTCAACGCGGCGCGCGACCATTCGTCCAACCTTGGCCAGTACCGGCGTAATTGTTAGGCCAATTGCGGTTACGATTTGCCAGAATTGCGCCGTGCCAGGCTGGATCAGCAGGGCTGAACTGGCGGCGGCCAGCACGATCAACGTCGTTTCCGAAGGGCTAGCCATCAAGATACCGGTCTCGGTCGCAGTGCTGCGCCGTGCCCCCATCATCCGCAGCAGTAATCCGGTGACCAGTGCCTTGAAAGTCAGCACCAGCACGACCGCGAGGGCGATAGGGCCAAGATTGTCCCAGATCGTCGTGACATCGATACTCATACCCACAGTGATGAGGAAAATCCCCAACGCGAGGCCCTTGAACGGCTCCATGATCGACTCGACTTCGCCGTGGTACTCAGTTTCCGCGATCAGCAGTCCGGCCAGCAATGCGCCAACTATGGGTGAAAGCCCTACAGCAGCGGTGGCCAGGCTTGAGCCGATCACTACCAGCAAACTGGCCGCGAGGAATAGTTCAGGGCTCTTGGTGCGCGCAGCCTGGGCGAACAGCCGGGGCAGGGCAACGCGGCCCAGCACAAGCAGCGCCACGACGACCAGGCCGCCGAGCCACAGCGTATCGAGAAGGCCTTCCCACCCTTCGCTCTGCGCATAGGGCGCCATTGCACCGAGCATGAAGATGATTGGCACGATCGCAATGTCTTCGAACAACAGCATCGACAAAGCCGCCCGGCCGACCGGGCTGGTGGTCCCGGCAATTGGTAGCACGATCGCCGTGGAAGATAGCGCCAAGGCAAGGCCGAGGCCCATCGCACCGGTCCAGTATTGTCCCATCATCGACAGGAATATCGCCAGCATACCGCCGATAATGAGCAGTTCTAGGGCACCCAGCCCAAACACCAGCTTGCGCATGGTCCACAGCCGCTTGAACGACAATTCCAGCCCGATGGTGAACAGCAGCAGGATGATTCCGAACTCGGCAAACGGCTCGAGCGCCTCGGGATCGGTGATCGTTATATGTTCCAGCAGCGGGTAATTATAGACCAGCTTGCCGAGGCCGAATGGACCAACCAGGATGCCGATCAGGATGAACCCGATAACCGGGGTTATCCGGAAACGTGTAAAAACAGGGATTACGATGCCCGCAGCGCCAAGGATTACCAGCGCATCGGACAACATCGGAGAGGAGATATCGCCAGCCATATCGGCCTTCTATGGCAGGCTTCGTGCTCTTGTCACGTGACTTGACAGAAAGCATGCATCAACGGGATCAGCCGCCCCCAGGGCTATGCGGTCCCTTTGGCGCGGAAACCGACGGCTCCTGATCTTGTCCGATCCGGTATTGCTCCGCATTCGTCACCGCGCGCTTGCCCCAATTGATGCGGTAGAGATCAAATCGCCGGTCGGCCAGATTCTGGACGGTACCCTCGGCACGCGCCCAACTGAGATCGGCCAGATTGACGTCGCTGATCGTCAGTGTTTCTACATTCTCGCTCGCCTCGGCCGCAATCCCGTCGCGGGCGAAGGGAAAATCGCAAGGTGTCAGGATGCAGCTCTGGGCATATTGGATGTCCATATTGCCGACATTGGGCAAATTGCCGACATTGCCGCTCATGACCACAAAGCATTGGTTCTCAATCGCACGGGCCTGGGCGCAATACCGGACGCGCATATAACCTTGTCGGCTATCCGTGCAGAACGGGATGAAGATGATCCGCGCCCCCTCATCGACAAGACGGCGCGCGAGTTCGGGAAATTCACTGTCGTAACAGATCAGAACCCCGATCGGGCCGCAGTCGGTCGGAATGGCATCGATGGAATCGCCGCCCTTGATGTTCCACCAATATGCTTCGTTGGGAGTGGGGTGGATCTTTTCCTGCGAATAAATCGATCCATCGCGCAGGCAGACGTACGCGACGTTATGAATGTCGCCGTCTTCCAGCCGGGTCGGGTGGGATCCGCCAATGATGTTGATGTTATATTTCAGAGCCATTTCCGACAAGGTCTGGCGGATGCGCGGGGTGTATTTGGACAGGGTCTCGATCGCTTCGAGCGGAGTGAGCTCCTTCTCCTCAAATGACAGCAGCATTAATGTGAACATTTCCGGAAAGACTATGAAGTCTGCCTCGTAATCGGCTGCAACATCGACGAAATATTCGACCTGACCGATAAATTCGTCAAAGTCCTTTACCGATCGCGCTTGCAATTGGCACGTGGCGATTCGGACGCTTTCCACTCCGCGGGGGAGGCGGTGCTTCTTTGGCTTGTCGTCATCGACATAGGGATTACGCCACACCATGTGGACCGCGAACGCCTTGGATTTCTTGTCTTCCGGCAGATAATTGGGAAGAATACCGATGGGTTCGAACCCGTTGGCCAATTGGAAGCGCAGCACCGGATCGTGGATCTTGTTCTCGATGACCTGTGCGAGATAATCCTGTGGCCCTTCCACCCGCCGCCAATATCGTGACAGGTTGGGCATCCGTCCGCCAAACACGATCCCTGTCAACTCGAGGCTTTCCGCCAATGCGCGCCGTTCTTCGTACAGTCGGCGACCAATCCGAGTGCCGCGTGATTTCGGGTCGACGCACATTTCATAGCCATACAACCACTCGCCAGTCGGCAAATGGCGCGATCCAAAGCCGTTGCCGGTAATTTCGTCCCAGCTATGCGGTCTGAGCGCAGTGTTCGCGCTGAGCCGCATGGATGCGCAATAGCCCACCAGTACGCCGTCCATCTTGGCGACAAAGCATCCCTCGGGGAAGTTGTTGATCTGGCCGCGAATTTCACCGTGGGTATAGGCTGGCAAATCGGCATATGCGCGGCGAACCAGATCCGCGATGGCTTTCACATCGGAGGGGCGAGCTTGGCGTACTTCCAGACGCGCTTTGCCGCTCTTGACTGGCTCTGTAGCTTTCGAAGATGCGGGCATCAGATAAATCTTTCCAAACGAAAAGGCCGCGCCGGTCCCCCCTGGAACTGGCGCGGCCGTTCGATTTATTTCTAAGGGTTCAAGCCCAGTTCTGCATTTCTGTGTCGAGATTGGTGACGATCGCTTCAAAGAACTGCTCGGTGGTCAGCCAACTCTGGTTAGGGCCGATCAGCAGCGCCAGATCCTTGGTCATGTGACCCTTTTCGACCGTTTCGATGCAAACCCTCTCTATGGTTTCAGCAAAACGAACCACGTCGGGCGTGTTGTCGAATTTGCCGCGATACATCAGGCCGCGCGTCCACGCGAAGATCGAAGCAATCGGATTGGTCGAAGTGGCCTTGCCTTGTTCATGCTGACGGAAATGGCGGGTCACGGTGCCATGCGCGGCTTCTGCCTCCACAGTCTTGCCATCAGGTGACATCAGGACCGAAGTCATCAGGCCGAGAGAGCCAAAGCCCTGGGCGACGGTGTCGGACTGAACGTCGCCGTCGTAGTTCTTGCAGGCCCATACGAACTTGCCGCTCCACTTGAGGGCGGATGCGACCATGTCGTCGATCAGGCGGTGTTCGTATGAGATCCCGGCTTCTGCGAACTTGTCCTTGAATTCGGCTTCGAACACTTCTTCGAACAGGTCCTTGAAGCGGCCATCGTAAGCCTTGAGGATCGTGTTCTTAGTGGACAGATAGACTGGCCATTTCCGGTCGAGGCCGTAATTCATTGAAGCGCGTGCGAAATCGCGGATCGAATCGTCGAGGTTGTACATCGCCATGGCGACGCCTGAACTTTCGAATTCGAATACGTCGAGGTCGATTTTCTTGCCGTCAGCGCCTTCGAAAACGAGCCGTAACTTGCCCGCTCCGGGGATCAGCGTGTCGGTGGCGCGGTACTGGTCGCCATAGGCATGGCGGCCGATGACGATCGGGTCGGTCCAGCCAGGCACCAGACGGGGAATATTGTCGATGACGATCGGTTCGCGGAAAACCACGCCGCCCAGGATGTTGCGGATCGTGCCATTGGGCGAACGCCACATTTTCTTGAGCTTGAATTCTTCGACGCGGGCCTCGTCGGGGGTGATGGTCGCGCATTTGACGCCGACGCCATATTTCTTGATCGCGTTTGCGGAATCCACAGTGATCTGGTCATCTGTCTCGTCTCGCTTTTCGATCGAGAGGTCGTAATATTTCAGGTCGATGTCGAGATAGGGCAGGATCAACCGCTCGCGGATCCACTGCCAGATAATCCTGGTCATTTCGTCGCCGTCTAGTTCGACGACCGGGTTTGCTACCTTGATCTTCGCCATGGTTTTCCTGTGCCTGTTGTTCTGAAAGTTGAACGGGCTTTAGCACTTGGCTGTCTAGGCGCAAGGTGGCGGGGCACGAGTTTTTGTTTTGCGCGTAATATGGATCGCGGAAGCGAAAACGCGACGGCGCGCCACATCTAACGGCGCGAAGCCAAACTCACGGACGTGAGCGTCCGGCGATTGAGGGTCGAAGGAAAGAAGTGAATGGTGGGCGTAGAGAGAGTTGAACTCCCGGCCCCTGCGATGTCAACACAGTGCTCTACCACTGAGCTATACGCCCACGCTATTCACAAGCTGACTTAACAG
>JBFEKH010000013.1:0-38167 GCA_041552775.1 Allopontixanthobacter sp. | reverse complement strand
TGATATCAACGCAATCGGCACCGCTAGCGTTGCAGGCGGAATCGCGCTGACCGCCAGCGGAAATATAGGCTTCGGTTCGCTGACCGCTGGGGGCGGGGATTTTACTGCCGATGCGGGCGGCGCGATTGCATTCACCGATGCTGCTGCGTCGGGGATACTCAACTTCAATGCGGTCGGATCGATTATTGGCTCGGGCTCCGTGAATGCGGGCGGAATTATTCTCCGCAGCGGTGATGTAATCTCGGTACCGCAGGTCATATCTGGCAGCTTCATCGATATCTTCGGCCAAAACCGTATTACGATTGGTTCGCTGACGGGCGGTACAGCGTTTCTGCAGGCCGCTACCGGGGCCATTCTGGTCACCGATGAGATTGACATGACCGGTTTGCTGGAGGCCGTTGGGCAAAATGTCTTCCTCCGTTCGACCAACGGGCTGACGGTTCAGGCCACTTCCAGCGCAGGCAGCATTGATATCGCGGTCGCGGGCGATCTCGATTTGCGCGGCTTGACGGCTGCAGGCAATATCTCGCTGACCACCACAGGCGGTTCGATCATAGCCAACCAGGCGGTGACGGGCGGCCCGACGGCTCTGCCCCCAGGTGCACAAGGTACGCTGCAAATCACGTCTTCCGGCGGCAATGTGGACATTACCGCTGCGAATAATTTCACGGTTAATTCCGCGATCAGCGCTGCTAATGGCCTGACGATTAATGTTGGCGGGACAATCGACCTGCAAGCTGAAGCCACCGGTGCAACCATTGATGTGCGGGCAGGCGACATCAACATCGGAAGCGCAGGATCGCTTGGACGCAGTGACCTGACCGGATCCATCGTGATTACATCCCGCGGCGATATCCGGCTGGGCGGCGCGGCTGGCGGTTCGCCAACCAGCGGGCTCATGCAGGTCGATAATACCGAGTTCTCACAGATATTCAGCGGCGGTGACCTTGCGTTCAACGCTTTGGTGAATGCGGCTGGCACTGGCGGAAATATCACTGTCGATTCGCTCGATGTGCTGGTCGGATCGGCGGCAGGCACCCCACAGGCTGGCAATATCGGTCAGAACGGCACCTTGTTCCTGAATGCAACCGGAGCGATCAACGTCATCGGGATCGCCAAAATGACCAATGCGGGCGCCAACAATTTCTTCGCGCTGTCCGCTGGCCAGTTCATCCAGGTCGACACCGACACTGGCGCCTTGCTGGTGCAGGATGCCAATGGTGGGCTGGCAGGCACGCTTGAACTGGTTGCTCCCACGATCCGGGCGATCAGCGATGCAGCGGCGGGGGATATTGATGGTGCCACGATTGCGGATATCGACATCAGGCTGGGGCAAAATGACGGGGCGATCAATGATATCGGCTATTTCGCGGCTGGCGATTTGTTCTTCAGCGTGGACGATGCGCTGCTGATCCAGAACAGCGGCAGCGACAGCGCTTTCATTGACCGGCGCGGCTTCACTGCCAACAATATCACCATCGATTCGGTCACTTCAGGCGCGGTAATTGTCATCAATGGCACTGTGGGCGGGCTCACCGGTGTCGATGCGCTTGCCTCTGTCGGAGTGCCCACACTGTTTGATCCGGGTTCGACCATCAATGGCTGCCTGATTGTCAATTCTGCTGCCTGTTTCGCGAATTTCGACGATCCGGGATTGCGCAATCCGATCCAGGACCTGATCGACGAGGAAATCGACCCGACGGATGATGAAAAGCCCGGTGTGGGCGAAGATCCCGAAGACGATCTCGGCGGAATTCTGGTGGAAATGCGCGAACCAACGTCGATGCGCGAAGATCCGCTGCTTGATGATCCGGTGACGGGTGCGGGCAACGAGGATTTCTGGGTTTCCGGCCCGGATTGCGACGGGGTCGATGCCGACAGCGAGGCCTGCGTCGCGGCAGGTGAAACCGAGCCTACGGAATAGGGCGATTATCGGCGTTCACACCACTGCAATCTTGACCGCCGCCTTGCGCTGCGTGCAAGGCGCGCAGCCATGAGTGACGTTCCCCTGAAGCTGTTCAACAGCCTGACACGCAGTCTGGAAACTTTTACTCCGGTTCATCCGGGTGAAGCGCGCGTTTATACCTGCGGGCCGACGGTCTATAATTACCCCCACATCGGCAACATGCGCGCCTATGTGTTTGCCGATGTGCTTGGGCGCACGCTCAGCTGGAAGGGTTACAAGCTCACCCATGTGATCAACATCACGGATGTGGGCCATCTGACCGACGATGCGGATAGCGGCGAGGACAAGCTGGAGAAGATGGCCGCGGAAAAAGCGCAGTCGATCTGGGATATCGCGCGCCATTACACGCAGGCCTATTGGGACGATATCAAGGCGCTCAACATTCGCCAGCCCGCGCATTGGTCCATCGCCACCGATTATGTCCCGCAGATGATCGAATTCGCGCAGAGCATCGCTGACAAACATTGTTACGAGTTGGAATCCGGGCTCTATTTCGACACGTCCACCGTCGCGGATTACGGGCGGCTGGCCCGCGCTGTCACGGAGGACGGAGAGGGCCGGATCGATACTGTCGAGGGTAAACGTCACGCCGCCGATTTCGCGATCTGGCGCAAGACTTCGCCGGGCGAGAAACGCCAGATGGAATGGGATTCGCCGTGGGGCCGGGGCGCGCCGGGCTGGCATCTGGAATGCTCGGTCATGGGAGAGAAACTGCTCGGCTTCCCGTTCGATATTCACACCGGCGGGATCGACCACCGCGAGATTCATCACCCGAACGAAATAGCTCAGAACCAGGCGTTCTGCCATTCCGCATGCGGCGGCAACGGCACCGGCGCGAACATCTGGATGCACAACAATTTCCTGGTCGAACGATCGGGCAAGATGTCGAAATCGAGCGGGGAGTTCCTCCGCCTGCAATTGCTGATCGACAAGGGCTACCACCCGCTGGTCTACCGGATGTTGTGCCTGCAGGCGCATTACCGCAGCGAGCTGGAATTTTCGTGGGCAGGGCTGGAAGCGGCGCTCACTCGGTTGAAGCGGATGGTGATGATCGCTGAGCGGTTCAACACCTCGGAGCGCATTGCTGGCGTCCATCTTCCGACGTTTGGAAAAATTAGTGAGGCGTTGGAAAAATTCGATGCGGCGATCTCGGATGATCTCAACACAGCGGTCGGCCTGACGGTGTTTGAAGATTTGCTGGCAATGAAGAAAGTCGACCCGTCCGAGAGACTGGCGGCGCTTGCCGCCATGGACGCTGTGCTCGGTCTCAACCTGCTCAACCTCACCCGCGCCGACCTCCGCATCCGTCCAAAAGCCGTTACCATCACCGAAGCGGAAATCGAGGACATTCTCGCCCGCCGCAAACAGGCGCGTGCGGACAAGGATTTCGGGACTTCCGACACATTGCGCGATGAACTCACAGCCCAGCGCGTCGAAGTCATGGACGGCGACGTGCTGGCATGGGACTGGAAATTATGACCGAAAAAACCGTAGCAGTCCTGTCCTCCATGATTCGTCCTGCGATCGAGCCGCTTCTGCCTGATTGGGTGGAACCGCGCTGGTTCGCCTCGACCGATGAACTGCTCGAAATGGCCGGGGAGGCGGAGATCGGCTGGTTCGATCTGCAGCAGCACGGCCCGATGGCGGAAGGCGTCCGGCGCGCCGAGAAGCTGAAATGGTTCAATTCGATCTATGCCGGCCTTGATTTCCTGCCGCTCGATCTGCTGGCCCAGCGCGGCGTTACCATCACCAATGGTGTGGGTATCAACGCCATCACCATCGCGGAATATACGCTGATGCTGATGCTGACCTATGCCAAGGGATACCGCGATGTGGTGCGCGCGCAGGACCGCAGCGAATGGCTGCTGGATTCGCCGGGCAAGATCGAACTCGCGGGCAGCAAGGCTTTGCTGCTGGGATATGGCGCAATCGGCAAATTGATTGAAACGCGGCTGAAGGCGTTCGACGTCGATGTCACCGTCGTTCGCCGTTCGGGCGGGGCGGACGGCACGCTCGGCCCCGATGAATGGCGCGGTAAACTGGGCGAGTTCGACTGGGTGGTACTGGCGGTGCCGGCCACGCCGGAAACCGAACGCATGATCGGCGTAGAGGAACTTGGTGACATGAAAAACAGCGCCGTGCTGGTGAACATCGCGCGCGGTACCGTGGTCGATCAGGCAGCGCTGGTTTCGGCATTGCAGGACAAGTCGATTGCCGCTGCACTGCTGGACGTTACCGATCCCGAGCCGCTGCCCGCCGATCATGTGCTGTGGACGCTCGATAATGCGCATATCACAATGCATTTGTCCGGCCGCGCACAGGAAAAGATGTTCGCCCGTTCCGCAGAGCGTTTCCTGGTAAATCTGGGCCGCTATCACCGGGGCGAGCCGCTGGAACCGCTGTTCGATCCGGCGCTTGGCTATTAGCCTGAAATAAACTGCAATTGGCCGGTGACACTCGGCGCTCCCTTTGTTACGCCTGTTCCGTAAGGGAGAAAGGGGGCCGCAGAGCCTCGGTTTTGCTGGCGGTCGCACCAATAATATCTGTCGGTATCCGTTCCGGAATGCCGGCGTTGGGGGAGATACGCATTGGCTGACAAGACTAAAGCTTCGGACCTGTTCATTGAATGCCTTGAGGCAGAAGGCGTCGAGTATATTTTCGGCGTGCCAGGGGAAGAAAACCTGGATTTCCTGGACTCGCTGTCGCGTTCCGAAACCATCAAGCTGGTGCTGACACGGCATGAACAGGGTGCGGGCTTCATGGCTGCAACCTATGGCCGTCACACCGGCAGGACCGGAGTATGTCTTGCGACGTTGGGCCCCGGGGCGACCAATTTCGTGACCGCCGCTGCCTATGCGCAACTGGGCGGGATGCCGATGATGATGATCACCGGCCAGAAACCGATCAAGAAATCGAAACAGGGCCGGTTCCAGATTCTCGACGTCGTCGCGATGATGGGGCCGATCACAAAATACGCGCATCAGCTGGCAGCGGGCGACAATATTCCCAGCCGTGTGCGTGAGGCGTTCCGCCTAGCCGAGGAAGAAAAACCCGGCGCGGTCCACCTCGAATTACCGGAAGACATTGCCGATGAAAAAACCGATTCCCGGCCAATTCCGAAATCCGTTGCGCGCCGCCCCTCTGCCGAGGTGAAGGCCGTGCGCCAGGCGGTCAAAGCCATCGAAGACGCGAAGGCGCCAATCCTGATTATCGGCGCAGGCGCGAACCGCAAGATGACCGGGCGGATGCTTAACCAGTTCATCGAGAAGACCGGCATTCCTTTCGTCACCACCCAGATGGGCAAGGGCGTGATTGACGAACGGCATCCGCTGTTCCTTGGCTGCGCGGCGCTGTCAGCGGGCGATTTCTGTCACCGCGCGATCGAGGATGCCGATTGCATCGTCAATGTCGGGCATGACGTGATCGAAAAGCCGCCATTCTTCATGAAGCCCAATGGTGTGACGGTGGTTCACCTTTCAACCCGCACGGCAGAGGTTGATCCGGTGTATTTCCCGCAGATCGAAGTGATCGGCGATATCGCCAATGCGGTCTGGCAGATCAAGGAAGACATCGTCCCGTCGGGTCGGTGGAAATTCGATCACATGCTCGAATATCGCAAGGCTGAAGTCGCGCATACTGAGGAACTGGCGGCGGACACCCGCTTCCCGATCTTCCCGCCGCATCTGGTTGCCGCCACCCGCGAAGCCATGCCGGAAGATGCGATCATCTGCCTCGACAACGGCGTTTACAAGATCTGGTATGCACGCGGTTACACCGCCTATCTGCCCAACACCGTGCTGCTGGATAATGCGCTGGCCACGATGGGCGCTGGCCTGCCGTCGGCAATGATGAGCGCAATGATCTATCCGGAACGCAAAGTCATGGCGATCTGCGGCGATGGCGGCTTCATGATGAACAGCCAGGAAATGGAAACCGCCGTCCGGCTGAAGCTGAACATGACCGTGCTGATCCTGCGGGATGACAGTTACGGCATGATTCGCTGGAAACAGGCGAACATGGGCTTTGAAGATTGGGGCCTGAGCTATGGCAACCCCGATTTCGTCAAATATGCCGAAAGCTACGGCGCAAATGGCCACCGTGTCGAAAGCGCCGCGCATCTGAAGGAAGTGCTGGCCCATTGCCGCGATGCGCCGGGCGTCCATCTGATAGATTGCCCGGTCGATTACACCGAAAACGACCAGATCCTGAACCACGACATCAAGGAACTTTCCGCGAAACTCTGATGTTGTTCGGGTAACGGAGATTACCATGGTGAAGTTACAAGACGTCTATCCGCTGTACCTAAATAACAAGGCGGTGCAGCCTAATACCGATCTGGAAGTGCGGGACAAATTCACTGGCGAAGTGGCTTTCCGCACTGCTCTGGCGACGCCTGATATTATCGATCAGGCGATCGCTGGCGCGGCGGCGGCGGTGGGGCCGATGGCGAAGCTTGCCAGCTATGAAAAGCAGGACGTGCTTAATCACTGCGTCAGCCGGTTCAAGGAACGGTTCGACGAGCTGGCCTATTCGCTATGCGTGGAGGCAGGCAAGCCGATCAAGGATGCGGAAGGCGAAGTTACCCGCCTGATCGACACTTTCCGGATCGCCGCGGAAGAGGCCACTCGCAATTACGGGGAGGTCCAGCCGCTCGACATCTCGGCGCGTGCCAGGGGCTATATGGGGATGTGGAAACGGGTACCGATTGGCGCCTGCAGTTTCATCAGCCCGTTCAATTTCCCGCTCAATCTGGCTGCACACAAGATCGCCCCGGCGATTGCGATGGGTTGTCCGTTCGTGATGAAGCCCGCCAGCCTTACACCGCTCGGCGCAATCATCATGGGCGAGGTGCTGGCCGAATGTGACGTGCTGCCGGAAGGTGCATTCTCGATCCTGCCCGCCAGCCGGGACGGGGCCGATCTGTTCACCACGGACGAACGGCTGAAACTGCTCAGTTTCACCGGTTCGCCAGGCGTAGGCTGGCAGCTGAAAGGCAAGGCGGGCAAGAAGAAGGTGATCTTGGAACTGGGCGGCAATGCGGCGGTGATCGTCGACAAGGATGCCGATCTAGATCACGCGCTGGAACGGATCATCTTCGGTGCGTTTTACCAATCCGGGCAAAGTTGCATCGGCGTGCAGCGGATCATCATCCACGAAGACATATACGAGCCCTTCAAAGCCATGCTGGTTGCGAAGACCAAAACGCTCGTCTCGGGCGATCCCAAGCAGCGCGATACCTTCATCGGGCCGATGATATCCGAGAAGGAAGCGACCCGCCTGAAAGGCTGGATAGATGACGCCGTGTCAGCCGGTGCGACGCTGCTGTGCGGCGGCGAGCGGGATGGCAACATGCTGCAGGCAACCTTGCTGGAAGACGTGCCCCGCGGCTGTGACGCGAACACCGAAGAAGCATTCGGCCCGCTGGCCAACCTGTCCAAATTCTCCGACTTCAATGAAGCGATGGAGCAGGTCAACGACAGCAAGTTCGGCCTACAGGCGGGCATATTCACCCGCGACATCCACCAGGTGCTGGACGCGTGGGATGTGCTTGATGTCGGCGGCGTGGTGGTCAACGATGTCTCGTCCTACCGGGTCGACAACATGCCTTATGGCGGGGTGAAGGATTCCGGCCTGGGCCGCGAAGGCATCCGCTTTGCGATGGAAGACATGAGCGAAATCCGCAATCTGATTATCCGGCGCGAAAGCGCGGGGTAAGCGCTGCCGAAGGGGTCGTCACGCGTCCTGTAGCAGTAGCAGCTCCGCTTTCACTACCAGACGTACATCGGGCAGCATGGTGTGATGACCGACAGGATTGTGGCGTTGGCTACCAACTGCCCGGGGATCGCGAATTCGTGGTCGGGCAGCAGGGCAATAAATTCCTCACCCGCCTTGGCTGCAACGATTCCTTCGAATGCGAGTTCGATGGAATGGCGCGCTCCGGAAAAGGTGATGCTGGCTCAGGCCCGTTCGGAATGAATGAGGATCCGGGCTTTCCCGCCAGCGAGCGATGACAGTGCCTCACGCAGTTTTTCTGCGGGTCCGCGGCGAACCTTGCGGGTGGTGGAAATGTCTATTGCGGTTTCAGCAGACATGCGCATTCTCCTGATAGGAAGCGATAAATTGCTCGACGCGCATTTCGGTGCGGGTCCGCGGCGTGCGCCCGTTTCGTGACGGGGGCCATGTGGTGCGGCTGGGTGATACTCTTGTGGCCAAGCGCTTGGCGACGCTGGGGCAGGGCGTCTGTCCCTCCTTAGGCAGAACATTGCTTATCCCCCGGTTGAAGTCGGCGCGGACGAGTCGAAATTATTGGCCGCGTGGTGTGGAAGAGCGGGCGGCTATAGATGCTGTGATACGGCCAGTTGCAATCTGGCCGGACAGCCGCCAACTAGCGCGCATGACTGATCCATCCACAAACACCCAACCGGCTGGCCCACCCATGCGCGCTGCGATTCTGCCAGTGACCCCGCTGCAGCAGAACTGCAGCCTGATCTGGTGTACGAAAACCATGAAGGGCGCGCTGGTGGATCCGGGCGGCGATCTGGATATGCTCAAAGCGGCGGTCGCGAAATCAGGTGTGACGCTGGAAAAGATTCTCGTGACGCATGGCCATATCGACCACTGCGGCGAGGCCGGGGTGCTGGCGAAGGAGCTTGGCCTCAAGATCGAAGGGCCGCACGAAGCGGACCGGTTCTGGATCTCACGTCTGGGCGAAGACGGCAAGAAATACGGCATCAACGGCGAAGTGTTCGAACCCGACCGCTGGCTGCATGACAGCGATACAGTCACCGTTGGCGAGCTGACGCTCGAAGTGATCCATTGCCCCGGCCACACGCCCGGCCATGTCGTATTCTACCATCAGCCGAGCCGCTTCGCGATTGTCGGCGATGTGTTGTTCCAGGGATCAATCGGCAGAACCGATTTCCCGATGGGCAACCATCAGGATCTGCTTGATGCGATCACCCGGAAGCTATGGCCGCTGGGTAACGATGTGACTTTCATTCCCGGCCATGGGCCAACCAGCACATTCGGTCAGGAACGAAAGACCAACCAGTTTGTCAGCGATTACGCGCTGGGCTGAGTGCTCACATCACCCGCATGGCGATCAACGCCGCGACGATTGCTAGGCCGAGCAGGGTAAGCATGGTGATCAGTGTCCCGATCATCCGGCCTTTGCCGAATGTGCCGTCATCCATACCAAGTCCGTGGGCAATGCGGCCGAGCATATAGAGGCCGGCCACATAGGGCAGCCATGTGGAGCCTTTGCCGGCCAGTTCAATGGCAGCGATCAGCACCAGAACGAACGGTGTGTTTTCGACAAAATTCGCATGGGCGCGCATCCGGCGGATAACCTTGTCATTGCCGCCATCGCCGATGCTGACTTTTTCTGAACCGCGGACTTGCCCGACCCGGATGCTGAGCCAGATGGCAATAATTGCGGCCGCAGCGGCGGCTGTAAGCGTAACAGGTAATAACATGGTGATTTCCCCCTAATTTGGTTTCAAGCAGCTACCGATATCGGCAGTGACTTGCAACTGTCGACGAATCCGGTATAGGCCGCGCCTTCGCCGCTTCGACGGAATAAACGATGGTGCCCGTGCGGTACGCCTTGTGCGCCGCATGCCCATCGCCTAGAGCGGCCATGGATTTTGATCGAAACACTGATTTTTAAAGAGCAGGCTCTGTAATGGCTGTCCCTAAACGTAAAGTATCCCCGCATCGCCGTGGCAATCGCCGCAGCCATGATTCGCTAAAGGTTGAGGCATTCCATGAATGCAACAATTGCGGCGAACTGAAGCGCCCTCACAACCTGTGCAGCGCTTGCGGTCATTACAACGGTCGTGAGATCGTTGCTGTCGGACTCTGATTTCCGCACGTAACCGGAGTATGCGCTAATGAGTCTCCCGCGTATCGCGATTGATGCGATGGGCGGAGATGTAGGCGTGCGCGTAATGGTGGACGGTGCGGCTGAGGCGCGCCGCCATCATGATCGCTTCAAATTCCTGCTGGTTGGCGATGAAGTGCGGATCAAGGCCGCGCTGGAATCGCATCCGAACCTGCGCGAAGCATCCGAAATTCTCCATTGTGAAGATGTCGTGGGCGGCGACGAGAAGCCCACGCAGGCTTTGCGGCGCGCCAAAACCACGTCGATGGGTCTTGCGGTCAATGCCGTGAAGCGCGGCGATGCCGGCGCTGCTGTCAGCGCCGGGAATACCGGCGCGCTGATGGCGATGAGCAAGCTGGCCCTGCGCACCATGCCCGGGATCGACCGGCCCGCATTGGCCGCATTGCTGCCTACGCTGGGCGATAATGACGTAATCATGCTAGACTTGGGCGCGAATACGGAATGCGATGCCCGCAACCTGGTGCAATTCGCCATCATGGGCGCTGCCTATTCCCGGATCGTCACCGGGCGGGAAGCGCCTCGAGTCCGGCTCTTGAATATCGGCACCGAAGAAATGAAGGGCACCGACCAGTTGCAGGTTGCCGCAGCCCAGTTGCGCGCTGCCACCGGTCTGGCGATGAGTTTTGACGGCTATATCGAAGCGGACAAGATCAACCGCGGCGACGTGGATGTGGTCGTATCCGACGGTTTCTCCGGAAATATCGCGCTCAAGGCGATCGAAGGTGCCGCGCGGTTTGTTACCGATCTGCTGCGCAATGCCTTTACCAGTTCGCTGCGTTCGAAAATCGGTTTCCTGGTGTCGCGCCCGGCCACCGAATTGCTCAAGCATCACCTTGACCCCAACAACCACAATGGCGCGGTATTCCTCGGCCTCAACGGTGTGGTGGTGAAAAGTCACGGCAGCGCCACGGCTGGCGGGGTTGCCAATGCGGTGACCGTTGCAGCGCGCCTGCTGGAAGAAGACCTGACCCAGCGAATCGCCGCTGACATGGCAGCCTTGGGCGAAGATCGCCTGCGTGACGCGAAGTGATTCGCTCGGTTATCTGCGGCAGCGGATCCGCGCTGCCCGGCAAGGCAGTGACCAATGCCGAACTGGCGGAGCGGGTCGACACCAGCGATGACTGGATCGTCGAGCGCACCGGCATCCGCCAGCGCTACATAGCATCCGAGGGTGAAACCACCGGCACGCTGGCGACCGAATCGGCTCGCAAGGCGCTTGCCGCCGCCGGCATGGAAGCCGCTTCGATTGACCTCATCGTGCTGGCCACGGCTACGCCCGACCAGACATTTCCCGCTACCGCAACCAAGGTCCAGCAGGCGCTCGGCTGCAATGGCGGGATCGCGTTCGATGTTGCCGCGGTATGTTCGGGGTTCCTCTATGCCATGGCGACCGCCGATTCGATGCTGCGGACCGGGATGGCGAAACGTGCGCTGGTAATCGGCGCGGAAACATTCAGCCGCATTCTCGACTGGGAAGACCGCACCACCTGCGTATTGTTCGGCGATGGCGCAGGCGCGATCGTGCTAGAAGCGCGCGAATGCGAGGCCGATGGCCCGGGCATTATCACCACCAAGCTGCATGCCGACGGCGCATATTGCGACCTGCTGTATGTCGATGGCGGGCCGTCCACCACCGGCACGGTTGGCAAATTGCGCATGAAGGGGCGCGAGGTTTTCCGCCATGCGGTGGTTAATCTAGCGGCGGTTCTCAACGAGACGCTGGCGGATGCTGGTCTGTCGGCAGAGGATATCGACTGGGTCGTGCCACATCAGGCCAACGCCCGCATCCTGGATGCTACGGCGCGCAAATTGGGCCTACCGCCACAGAAAGTGATCGTCACGGTTGATCAGCACGCGAATACCTCAGCGGCATCGGTGCCGCTGGCGTTCGATGTTGCGGTCAAGGACGGCCGGATCAAGCCCGGCGATCTGGTGATGTTCGAGGCGATGGGCGGCGGCTTCACCTGGGGCGCCAGTTTGGTCCGCATGTAGCGTTCGAGTATTGGGAAAAATCCCCGCATTCCTTGAAAATTGTTGGGATTCTGGTTGTTAAGCGGCGAAAATATATATAGTCTCTTCTGACTACCTATTCGACGGGTCGCGCCTTTGAAGAAGGAGGACGCTCATGATGCGTTCGGTGGGCACTCTGACCCGTGCAGATTTGGCAGAGACAATTAACCGTAAATTGGGTTTCTCCCGGGCGGAATCGCTCGACATGGTCGAGGCTATCCTTGACAAGATGAGCGATGCCATGGCCGAAGGCGAAAACGTCAAGATCTCCGGTTTCGGCAGCTTCGTTCTTCGCGATAAAAAAGAACGGGTCGGCCGCAATCCCAAGACCGGGGTAGAAGTTCCGATCACTCCGCGGCGGGTCATGACATTCCGGGCCAGCCAATTGCTGAAAGAGCGGATCGCCAAGGGATGAAAATGAGGAGATGACCGGATGAGCGCGATATTTCGGGACGGCAAAGATGAGGGCGCCTTGCGCACCATCGGTGAAGTCAGCAGCGCTCTCGGCATCAAGACTCATGTCCTTCGTTACTGGGAGCAGCAATTCCCGTCGCTCGCCCCGCTTAAGCGGAGCGGGCGGCGCTATTACCGCGCCGAAGACATCGCCCTGCTGCAATCCATCGACCGGTTGGTGAACCACGAAGGCTACACGCTGAAAGGCGCACAGCAGGCGTTGAAGGACGGCAAGCCCAGCTTTAAGGATGCCGATTCATCTCATGTCGCTGCGGAACTGGCGCCCGAGCTGGTCGATGCCGAACCAGCGGTCCATAAGCGCGGTGAAGTCCCGGCCGATGTGATTGCCAAGTTAAAATCCATTCGCGCCAAATTGGCCGCCGCAATAGCGTAAGCGGGCTGGGTTACTCTGCCGCTGCCAACAGTTCTTCAGCGGCGCCCAGATCGACGCTGACCAGGCGCGAAATGCCCTGTTCGACCATTGTGACCCCAAACAGCCGGTGCATACGGCTCATCGTCACTGCATTATGCGTGACGATCAGATAGCGGGTTTTGGTCTCTCGGCTCATGGCATCGAGCAAATCGCAGAACCGGTCGATATTGGCATCGTCCAGCGGTGCATCGACTTCGTCCAGCACGCAGATCGGTGCGGGGTTTGTCAGGAACAATGCAAAGATCAGCGCGATCGCGGTCAGTGCCTGCTCGCCGCCCGACAGCAGCGTCAGCGATTGCAGCCGTTTTCCGGGCGGTTGGGCAAAGATTTCAAGACCCGCTTCCAATGGATCATCACTGTCGATCAGCGCCAGATGCGCCTGCCCGCCTTCGAACAGGCGGGTGAACAGGCGCCGGAAATGCGTGTCGACTTGTTCGAACGCCGTGCGAAGTCGTTCGCGGCCCTCGCGGTTGAGATTGCCGATCGATCCGCGCAGCCGGTTGACTGCTTCGGCCAGTTCGGCCTGTTCCGCGGTGCTGCTGCCGTGGTCTGCTTCCAGCTTGGCCAATTCCTCGGCGGCAACCAGATTGACTGGCCCGATCCGCTCGCGGCTGGCGGTCAGGCGTTCCATTTCTTCCGATTCGGCAGAAGAATTTTTCACAGCCTCGGCATCGAATTCAAACCGGCCCGCCAGCAACGGGGGCGGGCACTGGAATCGCTCGCCGGAAATCCGCGCCATTTCGGCTCGCCGCGATTCCTCGTTTTCTGCGCGAGCAGACAGTCCCGCGCGGGCCTCGCGTGCGGTGCTACGCGTTTCATTGGCTTCGGCGAAGGTGCGGTCAGCCTGCTGGGCGGCGGCGCTTTGCTGTGCGACGACCGCTTCGGCTTCGGCCAGTTCCTTGCCCAGACGTTCGCGGACCGCATCGCCCTGTTCAATCTCCCTCATCAGCCCGGCAGGCTTGGCAGCAAAGATCGCCTGCTCCTGCTCGATTTCTTCCAACCTGCGGGCGAAGTCCGACAGTCGCCGCGCCGCATCGCCCGACCGTGCCTGCCAACTTGCCATGTCCGCCCGCTGTGCTGCCGTCCGCTCGCGTGCGACAGCCAGCCCCTGGTCATGCGCGGCCAGTTCGGCGGTGGCGGATTGCAGCTGTGACCGGGCGGCTTCATGCCTTGCCTGCGCCGCATCCAGCGCAGCACGCCCGGTATCGGGATCGGGTAGGGCGGCAAGCTTTCCCTGTGCGTCAGCCAGTTCCGTGCCGGCCTGTTCACGCTGTTCGGCAAGGTCGCTGGCAGAGGCGGCCAATTGCGCCAATTGTGCGGCAATTCGTTCCCGGGCTGCTTCGGCCTGGTCAAACGCGCGCAAGGCCTGGCGCTCGTCCTCTGCCGCTTCATTCACTTCGCGTTCTGCGGCGACCAGTGCGCGCTGCAATTCCGATAGTTCATCCTGCGCTGCCGCCTGTGCAGTTTCTGCCGCCGCCGCCACTTCACGTACCGCGGGCAATTGCGCAGCGAGATCGGCGTAGCGGTTTTCCGCCTCAAGCTGTGCTGCCTCGGCTGCACCTTCGCCCCGCGCAATGAATCCGTCCCAGCGCCGCAGAGCGCCAGACGTAGTGACCAGCCATTCACCGGGTTTGAGGGCCCGGTCATCGTCGCTTTCGGTGACATGGACCAGGGCTAGCCGTGCAGCCAGTTGCGGGGGGCAATCGCGGACATGGGCGGCGAGGCTATCTGCCACAGCCTGCGGTGCATCGCGTCCAGTCCAAAACCGTCCATCGGTCTGGCTTTCCGGTGTCCCGAGGGGGGATTTGGCATCGCGGCCGAGCACTGCCGCCAGGGCGCGTTCGTAACCCTTTTCGGCGCGAACCTTGTCGAGGGCCGCGGGCAGGCCGGACCGTCCGGCAGCGCGTTTTTCGCGCGCTTCCCGGTCACGGGCGAGCGCGCCATATTCGCGTTCGATCCCGGCCAGTTCAGCGCGCGCGGCGGAAACTGCGCTGGCGGTTTCGTCCCGGCTTTCCTGCAATGCCTGTTTGCGCGCCTGCTGGCTGGCAAGCGTCTGGCGCAGGTCCGCGAGCGCCTTGCCTGCCTGCGCAGCGGCATGTTTCGCCGCTTCAACGGCTGCGTGCGGATCGCTATCATCCGACAAGACAGCGCGGGCGGCTTCCTGCCTACGCGCTTCGCTGTCCAACCGGTCGATCCGTGACTGCGCCTGTGCGATTGCGGCCTGCGCCACGCGCCATTCCGCTTCCACCCCGGCATGGTCGGCTGTGGCCTTGGCGAAGGCCAGTTCCGCGGCGCGGCCGCTGCGTTCCTGATCCTCCAGCTTGGCCGCGAGAGTAGGGCGCCGCGTTTCATCTTCGGCGAGCGATTTTTCGCTGGCGGCGAGATCTTTTTCCAACCGGGCCAGCGCCTCGGCGGCGTCCCTGGTCATGCGGTCTGCCTCGCCGCGATCTTCTTCCAGACGGGTTTTCTGGCGGTTGAGATCGGCAAGGCGCTGCTCGGCAGCCTCCAACTGACTGCTGAGCGCTGCCATCCGGTGGCCATGGGCACTGCTGTCATCGCGCCGGTCAGCCAGTTCCTCGCGCGCTTCGGACAAGGCGGCAGCAGCGGCATGCTGTGCCTTTTGCGCTTTGTCGGTGGCTGTTTGCGCCGCGATCACGCGGGCATCGGCGGCCTTGGCTTCTTCGCGAGCGGCTTGGGCAGCGGCGGCGGCATCGCGCCAGCGGGCGAACACCAGCCGTGCCTCGGCCACTCGAATTTCTTCGGATAATTTGGTATAGCGTTCCGCCTGCTTGGCCTGCCGCCTGAGCGACGCCATCTGGGTATCGAGGCCCGCCATCAGATCTTCCAGCCGGGCCAGGTTGGCTTCCGTCTGGCGCAGCTTTCCCTCTGCATCGCGGCGGCGGACGTGAAGCCCGGCGATTCCGGCGGCTTCTTCCAGCATCTGACGGCGTTCTGCGGGCTTGGCGGCGATCACTTGCGCGATCTTGCCCTGACTGACCAGCGCAGGGGAATGTGCGCCGGTGGCAGCGTCGGCGAAGGTCAGGGAGACATCTTTCGCGCGGACATCGCGGCCATTCACGCGGTAGGCGCTGCCTGCGCCGCGTTCGATCCGGCGGGTAACGTCCAGCTCCTCCCCATCGGAGGTTTCGCCCTGCAACACAACTTCGGCAAAATCACGCGGTGGGCGGGACTGGGTTCCGGCGAAGATGACATCTTCCATCCCGCCGGAACGCATGGATTTGGGCGAATTTTCGCCCATGACCCAGCGGATTGCCTCCAGCAAGTTGGACTTGCCGCAACCATTGGGGCCAACCACCCCGGTTAGGCCGGGTTCGATGCGCAATTCGGCAGGCTCTACAAAGCTTTTGAAACCGCTGAGCTTGAGCCGCTTGATTTGCATCCCGGTTGCTATTCCCCCCGCCTGAATTTACCCGCCTTAGCGGGCGCCCGCACGCTGGAGCAGGGGTTCCACCACTGTCCAGCTGGTGCCGTCCACCCGCGCGCCATTGATGAAGAATGTCGGTGTGCCGGTTACGTTGAATTCGGTCGACTGTTTTTCCGACCGGTCCGCGATGGCCGTGACCGAGGCATTGTCAGCCAGGCAGCTGGTGGCCTGATCCCGGCTGAGGCCGCGCGCCGCGAAGAAATCATACAGTCCGCTTGCCTGTCCGATAGCCGAGAAGCGCTGGTTTTCCGGCAGGGACATGGCAGCTTCCAGTGCCTGCGGATTTGATTGTGCGCCTTCCATTAGCTGGCCCAGATTGGCCCAGACCTGTTCGGCGAGCGGGTGAAAACTTTCCGGTTGGCCACAGCGCACCAAGCGGGCCAGAACCAGATCGATTCCGTTATGGACCTGATTACGGATTTCGTAACTGACTACGCCCGAACTCACATATTTGTCGCGCAAAGGCTCTGATGCGTCGGTCGAGAATGCCGCACAGGCGCCGCAGGTGAGCGAGGCATATTCTACCAGCTTGATCGGCGCGTTGGGGTTGCCCATGATATAGCCGTCATATTCGCTGACCGTGGCGGTATCCGCCCATGACTGGCCCGCCGGGGCAGCAATTGCGGCAACCTGTTCGCCTTCGGCAACTTCACCATCCGCCGTGGCGCTGTCACCGCATGCGGCTAGGCCGAGGGCCAATGGAGCTGCGAAAGTCATCAATGCGATACGGCGGAGCGTGGTCATGTCGGTCAATTTCCTGATGCGTATTGGAATGGGCTAGATGATTTAGCGCGTTGGTAGAAGAATGTGCGCCCGGTTTCCACAGATAATGGAATGAATTACGCGCCGCAGTATCAAGGCAAGCGCGCCTTGATCTGCGGTTCCAGCAGGCTCCAGCTATGGGTACCAGCCAATGTCACGCCATTGATGGCGAAGCTGGGGGTACTGGAAACGAAGTATTTCTCGCCGTTCGCCTCCGAGGTTTCGGCCAGCTTGGTCGCCTTGGCTTCATCCGCCAAACAGCGGTCAATGTCGGTGCGGCGGTATCCGCGGCGTTCCATGATGGTATAAAAACCCAGATCACTCGCGATTGCCCGGCGGCGAGAGGCACCCGTGCCGGAGACCCAGCGACCGCGTTGCGCCGCCGATGCCGATTGCGCCAGCGGCAGCCATTTGTCCTGCCCCAGCATGATGGCCTTATGGTTCTGCGGAAATTTTCTCGCCGGGCCGCAATTGGTCAGCATCGCGGCGGTCAGATCGATCGGGTCACGGATGATGTGGCGGATTTCCATCGTGACCTTGCCGGTCGCGACATAGCCGAGTTCCAGCGCGCCTTCGTTGTTGCGGGTGTAATTGGCGCAGGCCGGGCAAGTGTAGCTGACGAATTCCATCACCGCGACCTTGGCTTCGGGATTGCCGATCCGGTGGCCGCCATCGGTGACTTCCACCTGATTGATATAGCTGGACGAGGCGGCGATTGCACCGCTGGCAGCGATCATCACGGTGGCCGCGAGGCCGATTACGGCAGATTTCCTGATCATCAGCTGTCGTCTTCTTTCTTTAGCGTATCTGGCTTTCCATCCTCTGGGCCGCCCATCGAACGGGCCAGGGATTCGAGTACCTTACGTAGTTCAGGATCGCCGATATCGCGCAAACTGTCCCCCAATTCCATCGGGATAGGCCTGAGCGATGGCGGCGCTACCGCGCGCCTTTCAGCAGAGGGTGGCTTAACCACGCCTTGCCGGATCTTCACCCGGATGACGGCGGCATAACCGAAGAAACGGTTCACCCGCTCCATTATTTCCGGGATCACATGCTGGATCAGCGGGGCATGGGCTGGCGAGACCACCAGTTGCAGGATGCCGTCGGCTTTTTCGCCGGGAGGGAAACGGATTGCTTCGGGCGCGCAGACGCGGGCGTGAGTCTCACCGACGATTTCAGGCCAGCGGGTGACAACGGAGGATTGGACGAAGCCGAACCGGCGAAATGCAGTGCGCCCGATCTGCGGCATCAGGTCGGCGATTGCCTTGGCCGGGCCGCCGCGCGCTCGTTCATAAGGGCGCACGTGTTTCTTGGCTGCCTGTGCAGCTGGCTTGGGCGCCACCTTTGGCACCGCCTTGGCTGCCGCTTTCGCGGGCTTCTTGGCCGGTTTTTCGTTGTCTGATTCCATTACCCGCAAACCCATGCCATAGGCGCGGAGTGACTGCCAGTATCCCCTCACCTTCGCCTGTGTCTAACGGCGAGATTTCCGCTGCCCTGCTTGGCTGGTACGACCGGCATGCGCGGGTGTTGCCGTGGCGTGCGGCACTCGGTCAACCAGCCCCCCATCCGTACCGGGTGTGGTTGTCCGAAGTGATGTTGCAGCAGACAACCGTCGCAGCCGTGAAACCCTATTTCGAGAAATTCACGGCTCGTTGGCCCGATGTGACAGCGCTGGCCGCTGCGCATGAGGAAGACGTCATGGCGGCATGGGCGGGGCTGGGTTACTACTCGCGCGCACGCAATCTGGTGCGCTGCGCGCGGCAGGTGGCGGAATTGGGCGGCTTTCCATCCACCGAGGCGGAGCTGAGGCAGCTGCCGGGGCTGGGAGCCTATACCGCGGCGGCGGTGGCTGCGATTGCCTTTGGCCAGCGCGCGGTGGTGGTTGATGCCAATGTTGAGCGGGTTGTCTCGCGCTTGTTCGCAATTGCCCAGCCGCTGCCCGGATCGCGCAAGCGGATTGGCGAATGCGCTGAAACGATCACGCCGGAAACACGCGCCGGCGATTTCGCGCAGGCGATGATGGACCTCGGATCCGGTATTTGCTCCACCCGTGATCCCAAATGCCTACTGTGCCCCCTGTCCCGACATTGCGCCGCCCGCGCAGGGGGCGATCCGGCGGCCTATCCGGTGAAGGCCCCCAAGAAGGCCAAGCCGCTGCGGCAGGGTACCGCCTTCTGGATCGAGCAGGACGAAGCCGTCTGGCTGGTCACGCGTCAAGGAACGGGGATGCTCGGCGGAATGCGCAGCCTGCCCGATGATGGTTGGGCCGCAGCAGGTGATGGTTCGGGCAATCCGCCGCTGGCAGGGGATTGGGATGCGGCTGGACTGGTGCGCCACACCTTCACCCATTTCTCGCTGGAATTGTCGGTTCAACGATTGCGCGGCCGGCATGCGCAAGTTGTGGGCGAGGGAGAGTGGTGGCCGCTCGACCGGTTGAACGATGCCGGATTGCCAACCCTGTTCGCCAAGGCCGCGCGGTTGGCGCAGGCCTGACGGTCAGATAATTCCGCCGCCGAGTGAGAGCCGGATTGCTGCAATCACGATCACGACCAAACAGAAATTGCGCCCCTTGTCCGAACTGGACAACGCTCCAAACCCGGCGCCGAGTATTGCAATTGGCAAGACGATCCAGTTACCCCAGCCAAGCAGGGGAATTGCCGATGGGATGGCCAGAACCAGAGCGATGATCCCAAGCAGGATCGAAATAAGATTGAGCATGTGTGTTATATAGATAGAACACTTCGGCAATGCAAGATCGACAATTGACCGTTCACCTTGCTTCGACCATTCACGCAAGCAACAGATTGCAAAGAAGGACTGTCTGATGGCCTACCGGGAATTCGAGGATATTGCTTTTTCACGCCGTTCGCTGTTGCGCGGCGGTGCCTGGCTTGGCGCGGGTGCGGCGCTGTCCACCCTGCCATTGGGAACCGCTTTCGCGAAAGACCTCGCGGCATCGACCAACTGGACGAATGTTTCCGCGATGGTCAACAAATATGGCGGCGGAACGCTGGCCAATATGGTCGCTGCGATGGGCTGGGGCCAGCAGGCGCCGGAAATCCTGTCGAGGGGGACGCTTGCCATCGGACAGGCCGCTCCTGCCGGGATCGACAGCCTTTACCGGATCTATTCCATGACCAAGCCGATCACCGGCATGGCCGTGATGATGCTGATCGATGATGGCAAGCTTGGCCTCGATCAGCCGCTGGCGGAAATCCTGCCGGCCTATGCCAATATGCAGGTGCAGAAGGTGCCCGACGGTTCGATCACTGATACGGTTGCGGCAGACCGCCCGATCACGATCCGCCATTTGCTGACGCACACGTCCGGCCTTGGTTACGGCATCATCCAGAAGGGGCCGATCAAGGACGCTTATGAGAGCATGGGCCTGATCCCCGGACAAGTCAGCCGCCTGCCGATCCCCGGTCTCGGCCGCGGCAAGCCGGTGAGCAGCCTCGAGGCATTTGCCGACGGACTTGCCAAATTGCCGCTGGTTTACCAGCCCGGCACTACGTGGAGCTATTCGGTCTCGCTCGATCTTTTGGGCCGTGTGATCGAAGTGGTTTCCGGTGTGCCGTTCGACGAATATCTCAGTACCAACATCTTCAAACCCGCCGGGATGACCAGCACCTGGTTCCAGGTGCCGGAGAGCGCGATTAGCCGTCTGACCGCCAATTACGGCGTGATGGGCGGGGTACTGATCCCGGTCGATCCGGCCAATGCCTCGATCTACACCGATAAGCCTGCGTTTCCGTTTGGCGGTGCCGGGCTGGTATCCAGCCCGCGCGATTACGACCGGTTCCTCCGCATGCTGCTGGGTTACGGGAAGATCGACGGTACCCGCGTGATGGGCGAACTGGCGGTCCGCGTCGGAACCTCCAATTTGCTGCCCGAGGCAGTCGATACAACGGGTACATTTGCCGATAGTGCAGGTTTCGGCGCGGGCGGCCGTGTTGGACTTGGCAATCAGGCCGGCACTTACGGCTGGGGCGGGGCGGCTGGCACGGTCGCGCTGGTCAATATGAAGGTCGGGCTGCGCGCTTCGCTGTTTACCCAATATATGCCGTCAGAAGCATTCCCCGTGCATGCCGCATTCCCGGCTGCGGTGCTGGCTGACCTCACGGCCATGAAGGGCTGATGTCGGCACCAATCGTAGCTTTCGCCGGTTCCCCGCTCGATCGGGCGGACCATATCCGCGCCGATCCTGACGTCCTCGCCGGGCTGATGGACTGGCGCGCCCGTTTGCTCAAACTGGACGGGCTGATGCCGGTGATCGGCGACATGGGGGAACTTGGCTGGGGCACGCTGGCCGATGCTGATCCCGATGCCGAACTGGTGTTCCTCGGCCTGATCGACGGCAAGGGCTGCTTTGCCGCCGTGCCGGACCAGGGCGCAACCGGGCCCGCCTATGCCAATCCGGCGATCTGGCAGGCGATGCAGTTTCTTGCCCCAGGAGACCTTGCGACCTACGGCGTCGCCCGCGCCTTGGTCGATTGGCACGCGCGGCACAGGTTTTGCGCTCGCTGCGGTGCAGGCACCAAGTTGGTCAAGGGCGGCTGGCAGCGTGACTGCGATACCTGTGATGGGCAGCATTTCCCGCGCACCGATCCGGTCACGATCATGCTGGTGGAACATTCCGGCCGCTTGTTGCTGGGCCGGCAGCCGCGCTTCCCGCCCAAGGCGTTTTCCGCGCTGGCGGGCTTTGTCGAACCGGGCGAGACTATCGAAGAGGCCGTTGCCCGTGAAGT
The DNA here is from genome assembly GCA_041552775.1 of Allopontixanthobacter sp. Lineage (GTDB taxonomy): Bacteria > Pseudomonadota > Alphaproteobacteria > Sphingomonadales > Sphingomonadaceae > Allopontixanthobacter. Next base: position 16,447 of record JBFEKH010000013.1, on the reverse strand, counting down.
CCACGAGGAAGCAGGCGTGCGCGTGCGCGATGTCCAGTATGTGGCCACCCAGCCGTGGCCGTTCCCCAGCCAGCTGATGATCGGATGCTATTCGATTGCAGAGGATGATGCGCTGACCATCGATCACACTGAACTGGAGGAAGCCCGCTGGTTTTCGCGGGAAGAGATCCTATCTGCGATGTCAGCAGGCCGCGATGGCGCGTTGCAGGATGACACCATCTCCTTCGCTCCGCCGCCGCCCGTGGCAATTGCCCACCATCTGCTCAAATGGTGGCTGGCGAAGACATAGGAAACCGACATGGCGAGCAAACTGACAATCGATATCTGGTCCGATGTGATGTGCCCGTGGTGCCTGGTGGGTTACGGCAAGCTGCAAAAGGGGCTGGCGCTACTGGAAGGCGAAATCGAGGCGGATATTCGCTGGCACGCGTTTGAACTGAACCCCGACATGGCAGCTGAGGGCGAGGAACGCAGCGCTCATATCGCGCGCAAATATGGCCGCACTCTGGATCAGGCGCGCGGCGTGCAGGACCAGATGCGGCAGGCGGCTGAAGATGCCGGTGTGTCGCTCGATTATTCCGGACCCCACGATGAAAATGGCGAGGCTCCCGCCGCGATGATGTGGAATACTTTCGACGCGCATAAATTGCTGGTCTGGGCTCTGGAAAGCGCCGGACCCGAAGTGCAGAACCGCTTGAAACTGGCGCTGTTCGATGCGCATTTCGGCAAGCGCCGCAATCTTGGCGACCACGATGTCCTGATCGATATCGCCGCTGGCGTTGGCCTCGACCGCGAAACCGCCGCAGCCGCGCTAACCAGCAGGGAACTCGCCGCGCATGTCCGGGCAGAGGAACAGGCTGCCGTCGACATGAACATAGCCGGCGTTCCGGCAATGCTGGTGGAAGGCAAGTTCCTTATCCCTGGCGCACAGGAACCGGAGACCTATGCCGACGCCCTCCGTCGCGTAGCGGAGAAAGTTGCGGCCTGATTGGCAAGTTTTGCAAACGCCGGTGAGCAAGGTGTAATCGGTGAGATTTCCCGGAATGGCCGAGTACTTCATGCCATTTCCCTTGGTCACTTCGGCCAATGTAGTGCCGGGCGCGTCACCAATGCGTAGGACGCCTTCGGCTTATATTTCCGGCGTTTCGCCAGTTCGATAATCGGCGGGCTTGAGCGCATATTTGGTGAGTTTATCATAAAGCGTTTTGCGCTGGATCTGCAAAATTCGGGCAATTTCTGCAACGCGCCCGCCCGTCTGCCGCAATGCATCTTCCAGCACTGCTCGCTCAAATCGCTCGGTCATCTCGCGCAGCGATGAATCGTTCGGGCGATCCGCTGAAGCCGGTGTGATCTGCGAAAAACCCAGCACGAAATTGCGGGCAAAGGCCCGCAATTCGCGCAAGTTTCCATTCCATGTGTGGCTGGTAAGATGATGCCATTCGACTTCGGTGATCCGGTTAGCTTGCAGGCCCAGCTCTCGTTCGTATTCAGCCACGAAATAGCGGAATATCTCCGGGAGATCGTCACGCCGGGCGCTTAGGTTGGGGAGCCTGATCGACAGGCCGTTGAGACGGTAGAACAGCTGGGCCGCGATCCCTCCGATGCCTTGCGCGGGCATACCCGATAGATGCCGGGTCGCCGCGATGATCCGGATGTTGACCGGTTGCTGCCGGTCAGCCCCGATTGGCAGGATCATGCGGCTATCGACCACGCTCAGCAGGCGGGCCTGAATGGGTTCCGGAATGGAATCGATTTCATCGAGTAATACGGTGCCGCCATTTGCCCGCTCGAAAATCCCGGACCGCGAGAGGCCGGATCCGGGCGCCCTGCCGAACAGAAGCAATTCAGCGTCCTCATGCGCGCATATGCCTGCGTCGATCGTGACAAAGGGCCGTCCGGTGCGGGGCCCCAAATCGTGAATTTGCTGTGCGACGAAATTCTTGCCGGTACCGCTTTCGCCTGTAATCATCAGGTCAATGTCCGCTGCGGCGGCTTCCGAGATCATGCGGCCAAGTTGCTCGGCCTGGACCGACGATCCCAGCATTTTGGGTTGTTCGCGCTTGGTCAGTTCGCTGCGTAATTTACGGTTTTCGATTACCAGCAGGCGGGTTTGCGCTGCGCGCCTGACTGCCTCGAACAGATTGGCGCTGGAATATGGTTTGGTCAGGTAATCCGCCGCGCCATTTCTCATCGCCTCCACCGCCATCGCCACGTCTCCGTGACCGGTTGTGAAGATCACCGGTATCTCCGCATCGAGCTGCTTGATTGCCGCGAAGAATTCCAGTCCGTCCATTCCGGGCAGGCGGACATCGCTGACGATGACCCCCGCGAAGCCAGAATCGAGTGTATGAAACGCAGCCGCAGAATTGTCGAACGCATCGACATGGAACCCGGCCAGTTCGAGGGCCTGGACGATTGCCTCGCGCAGGATTTCGTCATCTTCGACAAAAACGACGCGGATTTCGCCGGGAGCCGTCATGCGCGTGCTATCCGCATCGTGAATTGCGCGCCGGCAGCGCTGCTGGTGCATGTGAGATCACCGCCAAGATCGCGCATAATGTCACGGGAAATCACCAGCCCCAGGCCCAGTCCGTTGGGCTTGGTCGTCGCAAACGGCTGGAACAGTTGTTCCATCTGCGCTTCGTCTATACCCGGGCCATTATCGCTCACCCTGATCGAGCAGGATTGCTCGCCAGTTTCAATATCGATCACGATTAGGCCGCCCTGGCCGGTGGCATCAATTGCATTCTGAAGCAGGTTGACCAGCACCTGTTCCAGCCTGACGTGTTCAGCCTGTACGGCAATTTCGGTTTCGCTCGCATCCGGCATGACGATCTCGATCCTCAGGCTGTCGATCCGGTCACGCAGCAACAGCAATGCACCGTCGAGCGCCTGATTGACCTGCATGGCCTTCGGTTCGGATACCTGCCTCCTGCTGAAGCGGCGCAATTCGCCGGTGATCCGGCCTATCCGATCGGTCAGCTCGGTGATTTTCTGGAAATTTCTTGCGGCAGCTTCGGTCTGGCCGGCTTCGATCAGCTTGGCCCCGGTTTCCGCAAAGACCCGGGCCGCAGCAACGGGTTGGCTGATTTCATGGGCGACCCCGGCGGATACCTGGCCAAGCGTCGCCAGCCGATTTGCCTGTGTCAGCTGTTCCCGCAAATTCCGTGTCCTTTCGGCCAACACAGCATCTGCGGCAATCCACCGCCTGCGGCGCAGATACAGCCAGCTGGCATACAGTGCCACGATCAACGCGATTGCGGCAAACAGAAGTAGGCGGCCATTGGCAATTGCTGCTTCGACCTGCGGCGCTGGATCGACAAGCAGATGCAGGACCCAGCCGTTAAGGGCGATGGGTTGCTGGGTATCGAGCAGCGGGATGGCAACCACTTCGCCTACTTCGCCGGTGCGCCTGATCGCCAGCGGCTTGAGTGACGAGATGCCCATTTGCTGCCTGTCTGCCGCTGGATCGCGGCCATCGAGTGCGGACGGATCAGACGCCCTGAATCGCCAGGCTTCTTCGCTTGCGATCAGCACAATGCCTTCGCGGTCGGTTACAAAAACCCCGTCAGTCGCGTCGCGCCAACTTTTCTCCAGCGCATCGAATTCGACCTTCACCGCCACGATACCGGCAGGATTGGAAGCTGGCCCGACGCGCTGCGCAACGTATAGTCCCGGGCGGCGGCTGACCGTGCCCAAGGCAAATTCCGTGGCGGAGCCGTCCTTTGTCGCCTCCTGGAAATACTGGCGGAACCGGTAATTCGAACCGACGAAGCTGGCTGGATGCCGCCAATTGCTTGCCGCCAGCGCATCGCCCCTGCTGTCCATCAGGTAGATCGCGGCCGCATTGCTTTGCCCGGCTAGCGTTTCCAGCCGGCGGTTCATGACGTCCTGCCCAGCGCTATCGCCGCGCAGCAGACGCTGAACCTCCGGATCTTCTGCGAGGACGAGGGGCACGAGATTGAACTTGTCGAGTTCGCTCTGCAAACCGGCAGACAGGATGGCTGCATCATTACGGGCAAGCGACCCGGTTTCTTCGATAGCCTGCGTCCGCATAATCCGGTCGATGGTCCACAGGCAGAGTGCGGCAACCAACGCCGCAGCCAGCAAGCCAAGCACTGCGCGGGATCTGGTTTGAACGAGATTTCGGATGGTGATCACCGGTCCAATGTGCGGAAAACCGCACAACAGTCAAAGAAACTGTATATTTTTCCGCACAAATTTATGCCCGAAACTGAGCAAACTGCTGAAACATAGTTATATTCATATCTCGCATGCACAAGTTGTGTTTGCCTGATGCGGCGGCCTAAACTGCCATCGTTACCGCAGGAAAGTGCGGAACCATGGGGGGTAGAATTTATGGCAGCCAGTTTATCTGACGCGGTCGCAACGGCAACGGTTGTGAAATTGCCATTCTACCGGATGCTATACGTCCAGGTTTTGACCGCGATTGTGCTGGGTGCATTGCTTGGCCACCTCTACCCGGAAATCGGGACATCGCTGAAACCGCTGGGCGATGGCTTCATCAAACTGGTCAAGATGATCATTGCTCCGGTAATTTTCCTCACCGTAGCCACCGGCATTGCCGGGATGAAAGACATGGCATCAGTCGGTAGCGTGGCTGGCAAGGCGCTGGCCTACTTCATGTTCTTTTCCACGCTTGCCCTGATCATCGGCCTGGTCATCGGGAATGTGTTCCAGCCCGGCGCTGGTCTCAACATCGACCCGGCATTGCTCGATGCTGGCGCCGTGGAAACATATGCCAAGACCGCCGAAGACCAGACCATATCGGCCTTCCTGCTCGACATCATCCCGACAACCCTGTTCAGTTCAATGACCGACGGCAAGATCCTGCAGGTGCTGCTGGTTTCGATCCTGTCCGGCATCGCGTTGGCCGCCACGCGTCCGCACAGCGATCTGGTGCTTGATGTATTGAGTTCGCTCAGCGAAGCGATCTTCAAGCTGGTTCACATGCTGATGAAATTCGCTCCGATCGGGGCATTTGGCGCGATTGCCTTCACCATCGGCGAGTTTGGCATCGGGTCGCTGGCGAACCTGGCTGCGCTGATCGGGACATTCTACGTCACGTCCCTGCTATTCGTGATCGTGGTTCTGGGCGCAATGGCCTGGTTCACCGGATTTTCCATCTTCGCGCTCATCAAATATCTGCGCGAGGAATTGCTGCTGGTCCTCGGAACCTCATCTTCCGAAGCGGCGCTGCCCAGCCTGATGGAGAAGCTGGAGATTGCCGGTTGCCGCAAGACGGTGGTCGGGCTGGTCGTTCCAACCGGCTATTCGTTCAATCTTGATGGCACCAATATCTACATGACATTGGCAGCGCTGTTCATAGCGCAGGCGGTCGGCATCGACCTGACCATGAGCGAGCAGATCGCACTGGTGCTGGTGGCGATGATCAGTTCCAAGGGCGCAGCAGGGGTGACGGGCGCCGGCTTTGTCATCCTGGCAGCAACGCTTTCGGTGGTTCCCTCGGTTCCTGTAGCTGGGATGGCCCTGATCCTGGGGATTGACCGCTTCATGAGCGAATGCCGCGCCCTGACCAATTTCATCGGCAATGCAGTCGCGACCATCGTGGTGGCCAAATGGGAAAATGCGCTTGACCAGGACCGGCTGAACGCTGCGCTTGCAGGCAGGCCCATGCCGCTGCCGGACGAGGATATCGAACGGCACGAGCGTACTGGACCCCGCAGCGAAGCACTGGCCAAAGCAGCAGGGGTGGCTCCATGATTTCACGGCGCACGATCCTGCGCGGCGGCGCCGGAGTTGCTGGGGCCTTTGCCGCAGCGGCGGTGGTGCCCGCTTCGGCGCATGATTATGAGGAAATTATTCTGTGGCCGGGCCGTGCCCCGGGAGAGGGCGGGGCCACCGGGCCGGAAAAGATAGGTGGTCCCGGTAATGGCTACGGCGCGGTGTCCAATATCAGCACACCGCGCATGCGAGTCTACCGCCCCAACACAGCCAATGGAAAAGCCGTGCTGGTCTGCGGCGGCGGCGGCTATTTCCGGATCCAGCTGTGGAAGGAAAGCACCCCGATCGCGAAATGGTTGCAGCTGAGCGGCTACAGCGTTTTCGAGTTGATCTACCGGCTGCCCAATGACGGGTGGGACGCCGCTGTTCCGTTCATGGATGCGCAGCGGGCGATGAAAATCATTCGCTCGCGCGCGGAGGAATTTGGCATCCGGCCTGACCGGATCGGCATTATGGGATTTTCTGCAGGCGGCCATCTGGCGGGTTACACCGCCTTGCTGCCGGGGGCACAGCTTTACGCAGGCGTTGACGAGATCGAGCGGCAATCCGCTCGCCCGGATTTCTCGGCGCTGCTGTTTCCAGTCGTGTCGCTACGCAAGCCTTATGACACCACCCGCACCCGGCGCGAGATCATCGGCACCGATCCGTCAATGGCGGCACAGAATGCGTGGTCGCTCGACAGCCACGCATCGAAAAGCGCGCCGCCGACGATCATTATTTCCGCCGCCGACGACCCGACCACTCCGCCCGGACACGGCATTTCCCTGTTCGAAGCGCTGATCGGCAAGGGGGCAGCGGCTGAACTGCATATTTTCGAAGAGGGTGGCCATGGCTGGGGTCTAGGGACGGACAACCAGATCCTGAGCCAGTGGCCGAAAATTTTTGAAAACTGGATCGAAAAAAGAAAATTTGACTGAATTCCTTAGAGGGGGAGATTTCGCTATGCGTACTAATACACTCGGAAAACTGGCTCTGCTGTGCAGCACCAGCTTCATGGCCACCACCGCAGCTACCGCGCAAGACGCGCCGGCGCCGCGTAGCCCAACGGACGAAACCGTCATCGTCGTGACAGGTTCACAAATCCAGGGCGCGCAAATCAACGATGTCCTACCGGTTACGGTGCTGGACGAAGATGTGATCGAAGCGACTGGCGCCGCATCCGGCGATGAATTGTTCCGCGCAATTCCGCAGGTCGGCACCGCCGCTTTCAACGAGCAGAATGCGACCACCCAAAACAGCGCGCGCGGCGATGTCTCTTCGGTCAATTTGCGCGATCTCGGCACCGGCAACACCTTGCTGCTGATCAATGGCCGTCGCATGGTGCTGCACCCGGGCTTCCAGACCGAATTGTTGGTTCCAGTCGTTTCGTCCGATGGCAACGAGATTGCGCCGGGCAGCGTGCGCCGCCTTGAAGTGCTGCGTGATGGCGCTTCGGCCATTTACGGCGCGGATGCCGTGGCAGGTGTGGTGAATACCATCCTTCGCGGCAATCGCACGGGAGGGTTCGTCGAGGGGCAATACCGCATTTCGACCGGCACCAGCTTGCAGACTTCGGAAGTCTCTGGTGGCTATGGCTTTGATTTCGCAGAAGGTCGCGGCAATCTGACCTTGTATGGCGGTTATTTCTTCGAGAATGGCCTAGCTGCTTCAGCGCGCAATTATGCCGGGGAAGAGAACCGTATCCCTCTATTCGATGGTACGGATTTTGAAGGCGATGCGTCGTGGAATAACCGCAACACCTTCGGGCCCTTTGGACAGTTCGATATCCAGGCCCCTTCGAACCGCACGCCGATCGGCGATGACGATTTCTATCTGCAGCCAGACACCTTCACTGGATGCCGCCTTGATTTCGGTAATGGTGTTTGTGCCCGGAACGGGACGACGCCGACCACGGATGTGCGCTACAACACGAATACCGGCAACAATTTGTTCAGCCGCAAGCATCGCTACAATGCTGCAGCACTGTTGAACTATGAATTGAGCGATAGCGTCGAAGCCTATTTCGAAGGTAGTTTCTATCGTTCGGAAAGCCGCCGCAATATCGAGGCTTCCGCGATCCTGTCCGCGGTACCGGTAGGTATTTCCCGGAACGCCTATTGGAACCCGTTCGGCCCAATCACGCTTAACGGCTTGCCGAACCCCAACCGCTTGCCGGGCACCACTATTGCCGCCGGGGGTGCGGATGTGATCATGGAACGGTACCGTTTCGTGGATGTCGGCAACCGCGATGTTTCGGTAGACAAGAATGTCTACCGTGCAGTGATGGGTCTGCGCGGAAACATCGGCGATTGGGATTTCGATACCGGCCTGCTGTATTCACAGGCCAACAGCCTCGATCTGGCGCGCAACCGCGTTTCGCTGACATTGATGCAGGAATCGATCAACCGCAGCACGTCCGATGCATATAATCCGTTCAACGGCGGCTGTCTTGACGATCCCGGCATTGGCGATTGTACACCTAACCCCGATTCCGTGATCGATACCTTCCGGATAGACGTATTCCGCAAGGGCGAAACCACTCTCGCTTTGGCTGATTTCAAAATCTCCAACAACGGGATTTTCACGCTGCCCGGCGGTGATGTCGGCATTGCGGCCGGGATCGAATTCCGCCGTGAAACCTTCTTCGATGATCGCGATCCGCGCCTCAATGGCACGATCACCTTTACCGACAGTGTAACCGGCGATTTCAATGGCAGTGACGTTGCCGGAACCAGCCCATCGCCCGACACCAGCGGCAACCGTGAAGTCTATTCCGCGTTTGCCGAAACCTTCATCCCGCTTGTTGGCGAAGACATGGAAATCCCGCTAGTTAAGGAATTCACCGTGCAGCTGGCTGGCCGTGCGGAGTATTTCTCCGACATCAAGGAGACCGCTGTTGTGCCGCGTATTGCCGCGGCATGGACACTGACAGACGGCATACTGCTGCGCGGGGCGTGGTCGCGCGGTTTCCGGGCGCCGAACCTGGTGCAGGTCAACGATGCCGGTACAACGCGGTCAAACACGCGCGACGATTTCGTGATCTGTCAGGCGCAGTTTGAAAAGGGTGGCCCACCGCTTGCCTCGTGCCCCGGCGCTGGTGTGATCAGCTTCCGTTCGGGCACCGACGAACTGGTCCCCGAAAAGACCCGCAGCATTAATGCCGGTATCGTTCTGGAGCCTTCGTTCATCCCTGGCCTCACGCTCACTGCCGATTACTGGAACGTCCGCCAGACCGGTATCATCGGCGTGTTCGGCGATGACAATGCCATCGCTCTCGACTTGCTGCGGCGGCTCAACGGCTCGACCAACCCGAACGTGATCCGTGAAGCCCCCGATGCCGACCAGGTCACGCTGTTCACCGGCACCAGCCTCGCTCCCGCCGGCAGCATCATTCAGGTACTCGATCCCTATCTCAACCTCGATAGTCGTGTATCAAAGGGCTGGGATTTCGGATTGTTCTATAATGTGCCGGAATTTGGTCTTGGCGACTTCCGCGTGCGCTTCAACGCTGCTCGCCTGCTTTCCTTTGTCCAGTCCGCCGGACCTGATGCAGAGGAACTGCTTGCGGGGATCGCGGATGGAACGTTGCCTGCCGATGTGGCGGTTGGCGGCCTCGGTGAATTGCTCGAGATCGAGGGCCGTCCGAAATGGCGCTTCTCCACCTCACTGCTGTGGAGCAGTGGCGATTGGGATGCATCGCTGTTCGGCCAGTACACTGGCGGCGTCTACGATACGTCGGTCATCCGCGACAGTTTGCTCGATGATACCAACAATCCGAACATCAACTTCTATCCGGTGAGCGATTGGTTCACGCTCAACGCAACGGTAAGCTACAGCTTCGACAAGGGACCTCTCGACGGGACCCGAATTCGCTTGGGCCTGAACAATATCTTCAACGAAGATCCGCCGCTGGCTGATGAAACCTACGGCTTCTTCAGTGAGCTCCATTCGGCCCGTGGACGCGTTGCCCGGATTGAAATCCGGAAGAACTTCTAACGACCGGGGCGTATTTCAGGCCCAAATAAGCAAGCCTAAATAAGCAAGAGGGATTCCGCATTTGAATACTTTGAATAGGAACCTGATTGCTTGTCTGATGATATTGGCGGGGGCTGCCTGTACTGGCATGCCCCCGCCACAATCTGTTGCGGTGCCAGGCGGAATTGGCTGCCGCACAGCCGAAGCGGCGATCTTCTTCGATTTCGAAGGGGCCCCGCCATCGCGCTGTACGATCAGCGGTGACCGGTCGTTTTCCATCGTGATTGCGCCTGAACACGGCCCCCCGATAAATCCAAGCCCATGGTACGCGTTTCGCTACGAAGCACTTGGCAACGCGCCGGTGACGGTCCAGCTCAGCTATGTCGGGGCTGAACACCGCTATATCCCCAAAATGACGGACGGTGCCGGGACGCGGGAACTTCCGGTCGAACTCGGCAAGGAGGGGAAGACTGCCACTTTTACGTTACCGGCGGGGAAGGGGACCGTCAGCGGCCAGCCACTGCTCGGCCTGAAGTATTATTCCGATCAGGTGTCGCGCCTGTCGGCGATTGACGGCGTGACCCGGCTGACAATTGGCAAATCGCATGAAGGACGCGTGATCGAGGGGGTGCATTTTGGCGACAGGAATGCGGCGGAATTGATCATTTTGCTTGGCCGCCAGCATCCCCCCGAAGTCACCGGCGCCTATGCGTTCGAGCCTTTTGCCGAACAATTGATCGCACGGTTGGCCAGTGATCCGGCGGCGGCTGGCCGCTTCCAGATATTAGCGGTGCCGCTTCTGAACCCGGACGGCGTGGTGCGGGGCCATTGGCGCTCAAATCTGGGCGGGATCGACCTTAATCGCGATTGGGGGAAGTTCACCCAGCCCGAAACAGCCGGAGTGAAGGCCTGGCTCGATGGCTTGCCGACATCCACGAAACCGGTGCTGATGATCGATTTCCATTCAACGCAGCGCAGCCTGTTCTACGTTCAAGGCGACGAAGCGGACGAAGCCCAGCAAGAATTTCTGGCCAACTGGCTCGGGGGTAAGGAAAGCCGGTTCGCGGATTATCCCTTCACCATTGAACGGCGTAACGCGAATCCGGGATCGGGCACGGCCAAGAACTGGTTTTACGAGACCTACAACATCCCGTCTTACACGTTCGAAGTTGGTGACCAGGCAGAAGAAGCCGCGGTAAGTCTGGCGTCCAGGCAAATCGCGCTCGATCTGGCCGATGTTCTGGAGCGTTGAATTCAGCGTGCCTAGACCAGCCCCAGCCGCGCCAGTTTGCCCATCAGTTTTCCGGGCAGGACATCGCCGATGTCCTCACCCTCGGCCAGATCGGACGGGGGGTCGCCCTTGAGATAGCGCCAGCCCTGATGGGCGCGCTTGGGTTTCGGGTGGACGCCGATCAGCTCGGGCGCCAATTCAATCCACCATCTTCCCTCGGGCGTTTTCTCGAAACCGAGGATCGGGCTGCGACCGACGATGGCGTGTTGGTGAATCCAGTAGAGCGAGCCGCCGATCATTTCTTCCCACCGCGTCGGGCGGTTCTTGGTGGTCAACCGAGCAATCGGGTCCTGCGCTTCCAGCCAGGCGCGTAGGGTGTCGACACTTTCGCTGCGGAAGGCGATCTTGGTCATGTGCAAAGCCATCGCCTTACCCCGCCAACCCTGCAGCAACCGCGAGGCCTAGAAAGGCGAAGAAGCCCATCGAATCGGTGATCATCGTCACGAACACCGAACTGGCGACCGCCGGGTCCTGTTTCAGGCGCTCGAAAATTACCGGCACCAGCACCCCGGCCAGGCCGGCAGTGACGATATTGATCATCACCGCAATCGCGATCACCGCGCCCAGCATCGGCGTGAATATGATCCCGGTGGCGAGGCCGACCAGGATTGCGATGGTTGCGCCGTTGAGCATGGCCACGCGCATTTCGCGCCACAACATGCGGCCGGTATTGGCGCGGGTAAGCTGGTTCATCGCGATGGCGCGGACGGATACGGCCATGGTCTGGGTGCCCGCATTGCCGCCGATACTGGCGACAATTGGCATCAACACCGCCAGCGCAACCAGCTGTTCGATAGCCGCGCCGAAGGACGCAATGATCAGGCTGGCGATCAGCGCGGTGCCCAGATTGGCCACCAGCCACCGGACGCGCGCGCCAAAGGCATCGCGGATCGGTTCGTTGATGTCGCCTTCGCCCGCGCCGGACATCAGCAGCGCATCCTCGCTGGCCTCTTCGGAGATGATGTGGACCACGTCATCGACCGTCATCTGGCCGACCAGCCGTCCGTTATCATCGACCACCGCGGCGGAGATCAGCGCGTATTTCTGGAACATTAGCGCGACTTCTTCCTGATCCATCGTCACCGGGATCAGGGTCTGGTCGCGTTTCATCACATCGGTCAGGGCGATCTGGCGGGGGGTCCGCAAGATCCAGCTCAGTTGGCAGGTGCCGACCGGGTGGTGGGCGTAATCGACCACGAACACTTCGAAGAAATCAGTCGGCATGTCGCCGTCTTCGCGCAGATAATCGATCAGATTGCCGACTGTCATATGTTCCGGCACGGCCACGAAATCGCGGCTCATCAATCGGCCGGCGGTTTCTTCCGGATATGCGAGCGCGCTTTCGATCGCCGCGCGGTCTTCCGCATCCAGTTCGGCCAGGACGGCGCGTTGGTCGGACGGATTGAGATCCTCGATCAGCTGGACGGCATCGTCCGTTTCCAGCTGGCCCGCGATAGAGGCGACCGCGCCGGCGGACAGCGAATCCATCATGTCCTCGCGGACGTAATCGTTCAGTTCCGCGATCACGTCGCTCGACATCAGGTCGGTGATCGCGACGGCAAAGTTCCGGCGTTCTTCCGGCCCGAACAATTCGATCAGGTCGGCAATATCCGCCGGGTGGAGCGGTTCGACGAGATCGTAGACTTTGCCGTAATCTTCTTCCGCCAGCGCATCGCGCACTTTACGGACATAGCTGGATTTCAGGCGGTTTTCTTCGTCATGACGCTCGTCATCGATCCGGTCATCGGGACGCGCGCCTTCATCGGCCACTGGCGGTTCCGCCAGCAGCACATCATCCTGTTCCAGTTCCGGGCGCTGTTTATCAGCCATCTGGCTCGTCTAAGCGCGCAGGCTTCAAAAGCAAGCCCGTGACATCTGCGGCGCAATGCCTATATCGGCCCGGAAACAACACAAATTGAATTTCGCACTTACTTGGAGAATACCCAAATGTCTGATCAGACGCTTACTCTCACGCTCGATACCGAAAATGGCGAAGGCGATGTTGTCATCAAATTGCGCTCCGATGTGGCCCCCGGTCATGTTGCGCGGATTGTCGAACTGGCGAAGGAAGGCTTCTATGATGGCGTGGTCTTTCACCGCGTGATCCCCGGCTTCATGGCGCAGGGCGGCGATCCGACCGGCACCGGCATGGGCGGCAGTCCGAAGCCCGATCTGAAGGCGGAATTCAACGCCGTGCCGCATGTTCGCGGCGTGTGTTCGATGGCCCGTTCCTCCGCGCCCGACAGCGCGAACAGCCAGTTCTTCATCTGCTTCGACGATGCGCGCTTCCTGGATAACCAGTATACCGCATGGGGCGAAGTGACGAGCGGCATGGAACATGTCGATGCGCTGCCCAAGGGCGAGCCGCCGCGCAGCCCGGGCAAGATCGTCAAGGCGACGGTTAGTTAAGGCACCGCAAATCATCGGAAAAGGGCGCTTTTGGCGCCCTTTTTTGTGCCTTTCAGAAATGTATCCGGCCCGTCAAAAAACCGTCAATTCGGCCCCGGGTGATTGAGGAGTACACTGAAATGTATACCCTTAAATCACAGGGTCGCGTTCGCAGCATTTTGTTTGCTGCATCACATTGGCAGGGGGTCTTTCCATCTGCCGACGACATTGAGGACACTACCATGAAGAAATTCGTATTAGCTTTGGTCATGAGCACCATGATGCTGGCCCCGCAGGTCGCGGCTGCTCAGGATGCATCCGAACGTGTGGTTACCGTCATGCACGCGGCGCCGGGGAAATATATGGATCTGGTGAAATTCCTGGTCGAGGTCGACACAGTGCGCGCAGAAGCCAAGTTGGAGCCGCGCCAGATATACCGTCACCATAATGGCGCAAACTGGGATTTCCTGGTCATTGAACCGCCTTTGGTCGCAGACGAGGATGACCGGTACGAAGCGGCCGCCAAGAAGCTCGGCATCAAGCCAATGCCCGGTGCATTCCGCATGCTGGTGATGGATCACGAAGATACGGTGGTCGGTGGTCCGACAACTGCTGCGGCCATCATGGCGGATATGACCCAGTAAGAATGGACGCGGCATGGCGTCTTGCCCTAAGCAGGACGCCATGAACCCCAAAATCAGAACATTGATGGCGCTGGCGGCAGCTGCAATGCTGTCTGCCTGCGCCACCGATTTGACCCAGGCGCGCAGCCCCTGCCTCCGAGAACCGGGCGGCTGGTGCGGCTTCACCCGCGATTTCGCAGTGCAGAGCTGGGAATATGCACAGCTCGCTAACAACACCTATTTCGACGAGGCGGAGACGTTTCAGCGCCTGCCCGCAGGAATTACCCTGGTCAGCAATTCGGGCAATGGCGAAGCCGGCTTCGCCTATGCGATCTACGACCGCAAGGCAGGCGGCAAACTGGTCGAGCGGATCATCGCGTTTCGCGGGACGGAATTCAGTTTCGACGATTGGTTCGCGGGCAATATTGGAGGCAAGCAAAACCAGCTCGGGATGGAAACCTATAGGCAAATCCGGGCAGAACTGGACGCTGATGGCCTGACCGAGGTCCCGATCAGGGTGGCCGGCCATTCTCTGGGCGGGGCCATCGCGGCGCAGATTTCGATGACCACCGACGGGGTGGATTCCTTTGCCTTCAACCAGTCGCCCAAATTCGACATCCCCGAAGACCCGGCGCTTAGCGACCGTATCGCGGTGACCGAGCGCGGCGAGGGACTGGGGACGGTGCGCGACCTGTATCGGAATGCGCCGCAGGATGTGCTGGTGATCAATTGCCGCCCGCGCGGCGCGCCATGGAGCGACCATTCGGTGTTCCGGCTGGCCCAGTGCCTGACATGGATCGCGGCCTATGATAGCGAAAGCGCGCTCCGCTCGGTGGAAGCCAATGCAATCCCCAAACCGTGGGTGGAATGCGGCAACCGGATGGACAGGCATCCCGGCCCGCGAACCGCAGACGAGCGCCGGGCAGCACAGCCGTGCATGCACAAACCCAAATTTAAAGAGAAGCGGTAAGGCCCGCTAAAGTCCGGCTTGGACCAGCCAGTCATGGAACTGGCGGACGGGTCGGTCCTCCAGCGATTTCGGCTCGCATACGAACCAATAACTATACGGGCTTTCAATCTCGACATCGAAAACCTTGCGCAGGCGGTTGTCCGACGCGCGGCGCATGTGATCGTCATGCATGATCGCAATGCCAAGGCCCTGCGCTGCGGCTTCCAGGATCAGCTGGCCCGAATCGTAATGGTCGATTGCCGCCGGTTCGAGCGAGTCGAGGCTCAGCGCACGCTTCCAGGCTTCGAAACTGTCAGGCAATTCATTGTGGAGCAGAAAAGTCTGTTTCGACAATTGCTCGATACCGGGTTCGGGGCCGAGTTCCCTGGCCAGTTTCTGGCTACAGATCGCGTGGACCATGTTGTGGTCCAGCCGCACGGCATGAAGCGAACTGCTAGGGCGGCGGGACAGGATGATCGCTGCGTCCAGGGTGTCGCCCACGCGGTCTTCCAGATGCGCACCAGTGTCGATGTCGATATGCAGCAGAGGGTGCAGGCTACGCAATTCCTGAAGCCTGGGGAACAGGCGCTGGCTGCCGAACAGCGGCAACACGCCAAGATGCAGGCGTTGCAGAGACATATTTTCCGACTGGCTTTCCACGGCGCGGGCAAGCGCCTCCAGTTGCGGCGCCACGGCCTCGTAAAAGGCATCGCCTTCGATCGTCAGCTGCATGGACTGGCGCGCCCGGGTGAACAGCTTCTTGCCGACGAATTCTTCTAGATTACCGATCCGTCGGGACAGAGCCGAAGGGCTAAGGCCCAGCTCGTCCGCAGCCGCGCGCGAGGAACCAAGCCTGACAGTCCGGACAAACGCTTCCAATGCGCGAAGAGGTGGTAATCGGCGAGCCGGCATTGACAGAAGATGTGGTGCGCCGGGCGATTTGTCGAGAGATTCTTCGCAACTGCGGAAATTACTTGGCCGACGGCCAGTCTTTATCGTCGTTTTCTTCGCTAGGCGGATGTAATCGCATGCGTTTAACATGCGTTTCATCGGCAGCAGTGATTTCAATTCGCCATCCGCTGGAATGGGTTACGATTGCCCCGACCTGTGGCACCTGTTCCGCCAGCACGAAAGCCAGACCGCCCAGCGTGTCGACAGATTCTTCTATTTCGGCCAGCCGTGGGTCGATAATCTCGGCAACATCGTCCAATTCAGCACGCGCATCGCAATCCCACATTCCCTCGCCAATCGCCACGATCAGATCTTCGGGGATGTCGTCATGTTCGTCTTCGATGTCACCGACGATTTCTTCGACCAGGTCTTCGATGGTGATGATCCCGTCGGTTCCGGAAAATTCATCGACTACCACCGCCAGATGGATCCGCCGGCTACGCATATCGGCCAGCACATCCAGCGCATTGCGGGATTGCGGCACATACAGCGGCTGACGCATCAGAACCGTCCAGTCGGCTGGCG
>JBFEKH010000012.1:0-38646 GCA_041552775.1 Allopontixanthobacter sp. | reverse complement strand
TTGGTCGGGAAGAGAGGATTCGAACCTCCGGCCCCCGCCTCCCGAAGACGGTGCTCTACCAGACTGAGCTACTTCCCGACCCTTGGCCAGCCGCGATTTCGTATCGGGACGCGGCGGCGACATTCATGGGATATAATCGGGTGTCCGAGGGGTGACAAGCAGGCAAATGCGCGGGTAAAGATCAGCCGATGTCCAACGAAAAATCCCATCCCGAATGGCAATATCTCGACCTGATGCGCCGCATCTGGAACGAAGGCAGCGAAAGGCGCGACCGGACAGGCGTGGGAACACGGTCCGTGTTCGGCGCCATGTTGCGGTACGATCTGGGCGGCGGGCAGATGCCTCTGCTGACCACCAAGCGCGTCTATTGGAAAACCGCCACGCGCGAGATGCTGTGGTTCCTGACCGGGGACACCAATATTCGTTCGCTGTGCGCGCAGGGCGTCCAGATCTGGACCGACTGGCCACTCGACAAATATCGCCGCGAAACGGGTGAATACATCAGCCGCGATGGTTTTTCGGATCGTATCGTGGCCGATGCCGATTTTGCCGCGAAATGGGGCGATCTTGGGCCGGTATATGGGAAACAATGGGTCGATTGGCCCACCTGGCAATATCGCAAGGACGGCCTTTATGAAAAGGGTCCCGGAATCAACCAAGTGGCGCAAGTGGTCGATTCGCTGCGCAACAACCCGGGAAGCAGGCGGCACATCATCGAAGGCTGGAACGTAGCCGAGTTGGACCGGATGGCTTTACCGCCCTGCCACAAGACCTATCAGTTCCACGTGGCAGACGGGCGTCTCAACTGCGCGCTTTACCAGCGTAGCTGCGACGTTGCGCTGGGCCTGCCCTTCAATCTGTGGTCGGCCGCGTTGCTGCAACGGATGATTGCCCAGCAGACCGACCTTGAACCCGGTGAATTCGTGTGGATGGGCGGCGACACGCATCTTTACCTGAACCACGAAGAGCTGGTGAAGGAGCAATTGTCGCGGGAACCCGAGGGTGCCCCAGCACTTGATATCATCAGGAAGTCGGACAGCATCTTCGACTATCGGATTGAGGATTTTGCAGTGCGCGATTACGCGCCCCTGAGCCCGCTGAAAGCCCCGATTGCGGTCTGACTCGCTGAGCTTGACGCTGCAGGCGCTTTGAAATAAAATAACACTCGTCTATAAGATTGCGTCTCGAGAATTTGCATCTTGCCAGGGGAGAGCTGGATATGGCCGATAGGCCCGACGATACGGTGAAGCCGGGTAGCAACAAGCCCGTGCTGTCGCTGCACGTCCCCGAACCGAAGTTCCGCCCCGGCGATGCGGTAGATTTCACGCATATCGGAGTAACCAAGCCCGGTGCGCAGCCGCGCCCTGACGAGGCGTGTCATGCCTCCGAGACCGCGCCGCTGACGCTGGACTTGATCCGCGTGCTAGGTGATGACAATCGGGCGCATGGTCCCTGGGATCCCAAGCTGGACGCGGAAACATTGCGCCAGATGCTGCACCACTTCGCAATGGTCCGGGCCTTTGATTCGCGGATGTATCGCGGTCAGCGTCAGGGTAAGACCAGCTTCTACATGAAGTGCACCGGAGAGGAAGCGACCTCGATTTCCGCCGCGATGGCGCTCGCGTCCGACGACATGGTGTTCCCGAGCTACCGCCAGCAGGGCATCCTGCTGGTCCGCGGCTATTCGATGATCGAAATGATCAACCAGATCTACTCCAACCGGGGCGATAAGTTGAAGGGGCGCCAGCTCCCGATCATGTATTCCAGCCGCGAGCATTCGTTCTTCTCGATCAGCGGCAACCTTGCCACCCAGACCCCGCAAGCGGTGGGCTGGGCGATGGCCTCCGCAATCAAGGGTGACAGCCGCATCGCTGCAACATGGGTGGGCGAAGGCTCAACCGCAGAGGGCGATTTCCACTCCGCCTGCACCTTCGCGGCGGTGTATAATGCACCGGTTATCCTCAATGTTGTCAACAACCAGTGGGCGATCTCCAGCTTCTCCGGTTTTGCCGGCGCCGAACGCACGACATTTGCCGCGCGCGCGTTGGGATATGGGATTGCTGGCCTGCGAGTGGACGGCAACGATCCACTGGCGGTCTATGCCGCTGAACGTTGGGCCGCCAATCGCGCGCGTTCCAATTCCGGGCCGACATTGATCGAGCATTTCACCTACCGCGCCGAAGGGCATTCGACCTCGGATGATCCGGGCGCATACCGTTCGGTCCATGAAGGCGAGGAATGGCCGCTGGGCGATCCTGTTAACCGGCTCAAGAAACACCTAATCGCGCTTGGCGAGTGGGACGAAGAACGTCATGCGGCGATGGACATCGCCTGCGCCGAGGAAGTGAAGGCTGCGACCAAGGAGGCCGAAAAGAACGGCATTCTGGGCCACGGCATGCACCATCCGTTCCACACCATGTTCGAAGACGTGTTCGAAGAACTGCCGTGGCATCTGAAAGAGCAGGCCGCGCAGGCGATCCACGAACGTGAAGTGAAATGGCCGGAAGGACGCAAGCCATGAGCGCGCCAGAGACTGTCAACGATTCTCTGGTAGTGACCGAGGATACGCGCCGCCTGAACATGATCGAGGCGATCAACGACGCACTCAGCATCATGCTCGAACGCGATCCCGATGTGATTATCATGGGCGAAGATGTCGGCTATTTCGGCGGCGTATTCCGTGCGACTGCCGGTTTGCAGGAAAAATTCGGCAAGACCCGGGTGTTCGATACGCCGATTTCGGAATGCGGCATCATCGGTGTGGCAGTAGGGATGGGGGCTTATGGGCTACGTCCGGTGCCGGAAATCCAGTTCGCCGATTACATCTACCCTGGCCTCGACCAGCTGATTTCGGAGGCCGCGCGGCTGCGCTACCGGTCCGCAGGCGAATATATCGCGCCCATGACGGTGCGTTCACCCTTCGGCGGCGGGATTTTCGGTGGTCAGACTCATAGCCAGAGCCCAGAAGCGCTGTTCACCCATGTCTCGGGTATCAAGACGGTCATTCCGTCCACCCCGCATGATGCTAAGGGCCTGTTGATCTCCGCCATTGAAGACAATGATCCGGTGATTTTCTTCGAACCCAAGCGAATTTATAACGGCCCGTTTACCGGCTTCTATGACAAGCCGGTCGAACCGTGGAAGAAGCACCGCGATAGTCAGGTGCCGGAGGGATATTACAAAATCCCGCTGGGCAAGGCGCGCACCGTCCGCGAGGGCGAGGCGCTGACCGTGTTGGTTTATGGCACAATGGTCCACGTGGCCGAAGCGGTCTGCGAAGCGAAGGGCATCGATGCGGAAATCATTGACCTGCGCACGCTGGTGCCGCTGGATATCGAGGCGATTGAGACTTCGGTCAAGAAAACCGGCCGCTGCCTGATTATTCACGAAGCGACGCGCACTTCCGGCTTTGGCGCGGAATTGTCGGCGCTGGTGACGGAACGCTGTTTCTATCACCTTGAGGCACCGGTCGACCGCGTCACCGGTTTTGACACTCCTTATCCGCACAGCCTGGAATGGGCATATTTCCCGGGTCCCGTCCGCATCGGCGAGGCCATCGACAAGATCATGAGCGAGTAACCGCAATGGCCCGTTTCACATTCAACCTGCCTGACATCGGTGAAGGCATTGCCGAGGCCGAGATCGTCGCCTGGCACGTCAAGGTCGGCGACCGGATCGAAGAAGACGATCAGATAGCGGACATGATGACCGACAAGGCGACGGTCGAAATGGAAAGCCCCGTATCCGGCAAGGTCGTGGAAGTCGCGGGCGAAGCTGGCGATGTCATCGCCATCGGCTCGATGCTGGTGGTGATCGAGACTGATGGCGAGCTAGCTGGCGGTGACCAAGCGGAAGCCGACATTGCCGAGCGGATCGAAGTCGAAACGCCCGACGCATCGGACGCGGATGACGCAATCGCTGCAGTCGACGGCCAGCCCGAGCCCGAGCCAGCACCAGAACCTGCTCCAAAGCCGGCGGAGAAAGCCGCACCGGCGCCAGCAGAACCAAAGTCGGACCACAAGGTGCTGGCTTCCCCGGCCGTGCGCCTGCGGGCGAAGGACCTTGGCATTGATCTGTCCGAAGTTAAACCAGCTGCCGATGGGCGTGTGCGCCATGCCGATCTGGATGCCTTCCTCGCCTATAATGGCGCGAAGGGCTTTGCCCCCACGGGCACGGCGCGTGCGGACGAGGAAATCAAGGTTATCGGCCTGCGCCGCCGCATTGCCGAGAACATGCAGGCTGCGAAACGCCACATCCCGCATTTTACCTATGTCGAGGAATGCGATGTTACCGAACTGGAACGGATGCGTTCTCAATTGAACGACAGCCGCGGGCACAAGCCGAAATTGACGATGATGCCGCTTCTGATCGCGGCAATCTGCAAGGCCATTCCGCAATACCCGATGATCAACGCACGTTATGATGACGAGGCGAATGTCATCACCCGGCATGGATCGGTTCATCTGGGCATGGCGGCACAGACCGATAATGGCCTGATGGTGCCGGTGATTCGCGATGCGCAGGCGCAGAATCTGTGGCAATTGGCGCGGGAAATCAGGAGGCTGGCCGACGCAGCGCGGGAAGGGACAGCCAAGTCCTCCGAGCTGTCCGGTTCGACCCTGACATTGACTTCGTTGGGCCCGTTGGGCGGGGTTGCGACTACGCCGGTCATCAACCGCCCGGAAGTCGCGATCATCGGTCCCAACCGGATTGTCGAACGTCCGATGTTTGTGTCAGACGGCATGGGCGGGGAACGGATCGAGAAGCGCAAGCTGATGAATATTTCGATCAGCTGCGATCACCGCGTGGTGGACGGATATGATGCCGCCAGCTTCATTCAGGACATGAAAAAGCTGCTCGAAACGCCGGTAATGTTGCTGGCCGATTGATCGCAATTGCAGGTCATTTCGGGCGATTGGAAAAAGAGCTGGTTTTTGTCGCTGTTCTGCGTTGACAGCATCACCGCTCTCGCCTAGTTGCCTGCTTCCCAAGCGGTCCAGACCGTTATGCGGGTGTAGCTCAGTTGGTTAGAGCGCCGGCCTGTCACGCCGGAGGTCGCGAGTTCAAGTCTCGTCACTCGCGCCATTGGGGCGCTTCTTTTCAGATCGAAATATTATCGGCTTTTGCCGCCAGCAGTGCCGCCAATTTCACGCTGCTGGCTTGGTATAGCCAGCTCAGCCCCAGCGCCCAGTTTCCATCCAGATCAGGAAATTGCGCAGCGGCAGCAGCCACGCGACGCCCAGCACTAGGTAAATCACCGTCTGGAGCGCAACGTGCATTCCGCCGATCCATTGGCTCGCCCACATCACGCCCAGTGCATAGATCGCCAGCGCGGTCAGCAGGCCGAGTATGCCGACGGGTATCCGCCAGGTTGGTTTATCGCGCATCGAAGGGTCCATATATCCGGGTCGGGGTTACAATGGCATTTAGAGCTACGTCGTGGGCCTCTGTCGGCAGGTCCTTTGACAATTGCATGTCCCACGCAAGGCCGAAGGCGAGTACACCAGGGTGGGCGGCCAGCCAGCGGTCGTAATATCCTCCGCCTTGGCCCAGCCTGCGGCCATCTTCCGTGAAGGCCAGCAAGGGGACGAACACGACATCCGGTGTCATGACGTCAGCTTCTCCGCGCGGCTGCATCAAGCCATGCGGCCCTGCCTCCAGATCGCTATGTTCGAACGGGTCCGAATGGCTGCAAAATTCCATGATGCCGTCTGCGCCGCTAATCCGGGGCAGGGCGATGCGGTGGCCGGCCTCCATGAAAAATCGGGCATAGCCGCTCGCGGGCGCTTCGGCCTCGGCGGTTTGATACAGGCCGATTACCGCATCCGCCGGTATGAGCTTCATCAAAGGGCCAGGAAGACGTTTGAACAACAGGCCGCGGATTGTGTCCGGCAGGTTGGCGACATACTCGCGCCGCGCCTTGCGGAGGGCGGGGCGCAGGCTGGGTTTACTGTTCAAAAGTGCTTCTTTCATGATGTGAAGTGACGGAACCACCATGGTCTTGCCTTGAGATCCTCTGACGCGAAAACGTCAGGTGGGCGCCATATGATCCGAAGCCCCGTGCGAAACGTTACTTCGGGCAGGGACAGCTCCCTTAGGAATGCTTATAGCCTCAGGGATGTTCGTCGGCTCGTGCCGGGCAGCTCCGCCAACCCCTATCTAGTCACTTGCGGCCTTGGTCTCAAGCTTATCCGCACAATTTTCGAGCAATTCGGCAAATCGTTCCAGCGCCGGGGCAAGATCGGGTTCGTCGATCAGCGATTTCGCTGCTGGCGCGGCGGCCTGCGCTTCGGACAATTCCTCGACCCTCCTGGCGAGTGCGTCACGCTCGTCGGCGAATTTTTGCTGGGCTTCCAATGCAGCTGCCGCCGCCGATTTGGCTTCGTGCAATTCATCGGCAAGCAGCAGCGCGCCGAATAACATATTTTGCGAATCCGGCGCTGTCAGCGTGCCCATCTGTTGCAGCTTTGCGTCAATCGACTCACCCAGCTTGATGATGTGTGCTTCCTCACCTTCGGCGCAGGCGACGGTATATCTGCGTCCGCCGATAGTCAGCTTGACCTCGCTCACTTTTCCAGCCTTTCGAGAAGTTCATCCATTTCTTTCAAACTGTTGGACACCGTCTCGCGCAACGCTTCATGCTTTAAGACCAGCCCGGATACCGATGGCGGGGGCGGTTGGATGCGGTCCGCCAGATCGGCAATCCGCCCCAGCGCGGTTTCAATTCGCGTTACAGCATGTTCGATCCGGTCCTTGCTCATGGGGCGCAATTTACTCCAACTTCCGTTTTTTGGCAAAGGGTTGCAGTGCCCTGTTGATAATGAACCTTGAGAAGCCAAAACTGCAGGCACTAAAGCTAATGTTTTTGCCCAAAATGGGGATGGCAGGCGGCCCTGTCCTTGACCTTGCGGCGGCGGTCCGCGAAGGGTTCGCGCGCTGGCTCAAGGGGCGAATCGACAGAAGCATCGCGCGCCCGGCCGATCTGGCAATTGGCCCCGGTCCGGGCCGATAACGGCGCCTTTCCCGCCGGTCTATCAGGAGCCTGTGTATGAGCCTCGACCCGTCCCGCCTTACCCCAATGGCAAACGCCATCCGCGCACTTTCCATGGACGCGGTGCAGGCGGCCAATTCGGGCCATCCTGGCATGCCGATGGGCATGGCCGATGTCGCGGCGGTGCTGTGGTCCGATTATATCAAATTCGATCCCGCCGATCCCAAATGGCCCGACCGTGACCGCTTTGTCCTGTCAGCGGGCCATGGCTCGATGCTGATCTACTCTCTGCTCCACCTGTCCGGCTATGCCCGGCCAACGATGGATGACATCCGCAATTTCCGCCAGCTGAGCAGCCCTTGCGCCGGACATCCGGAGAATTTCCTGCTCGACGGCGTTGAATGCACGACCGGTCCACTTGGCCAAGGCCTCGCGATGGCAGTGGGCATGGCGATTGCCGAGCGGCACCTGAACACGCAGTTCGGCGATGATCTGGTCGATCACCGCACCTGGGTAGTCGCGGGCGATGGCTGCCTGATGGAAGGCGTCAACCACGAGGCTATCGGCCTCGCCGGGCACTTGAAGCTGGGCCAGATGATCGTGCTGTGGGATGATAACAACATCACCATCGACGGTGCGGCAAACCTGTCCACGAGCGAAGACATTCCCGCCCGTTACCGCGCTACCGGATGGCATGTCGTTACCTGCGACGGACATGATTTTGCCGACATTAGCCGGGCGTTGGACGAAGCGATTGCGGATGACCGTCCATCGCTAGTCGCTTGCAAGACCATCATCGGCAAGGGGGCGCCGAGCAAGCAGGGCACCTCTGCCACCCACGGTGCGCCGCTGGGGGCGGATGAAATCTCCGCCGCGCGCAATGTGCTGGGCTGGGAATCTGCGCCGTTTGAAGTGCCTGCTGACATATTGGCAGATTGGCGCTCCACAGGTGAGCGCGGCAGGACGGCAAATGCCGAATGGCGTCAGCGGCTCGAAGCCAACGCGGACGTTCGTGCAAAATTCGAAGGTTGGATGATGGGTGTGAGCGATCTGGCTGCACCTGCGCTAGAAGAGCACATTGCCGCACTGGCGGCAGAGCCTAAGAACGTCGCATCGCGCAAGGCTTCCGAAATGGCGCTTGGACCGCTCACCGCCAAGCTGCCGCAGCTGATTGGCGGATCTGCGGATCTGACCGGGTCGAACAATACCAAGACGCCGTCGACGTTGCCTTTCTCGGCGGATGATTATTCCGGCCGATACCTCTATTACGGTATCCGCGAGTTCGGCATGGCGGCGGCCATGAACGGTATGATGCTGCATGGCGGCATCGTGCCTTACGGCGGTACTTTCCTGATCTTCAGCGATTATTGCCGCAATGCTATCCGTATGTCGGCGCTGCAGCGGGTCGGCGTGGTCTATGTGATGACCCACGATTCCATCGGCCTGGGCGAAGATGGTCCGACCCATCAGCCGGTCGAACAGGTGATGAGCCTGCGCCTGATCCCGAACCTCAACGTGTACCGTCCGGCGGATGCGATCGAGACTGCGGAATGCTGGGCACTGGCGCTGCAAACACCCGAAACGCCTTCGGTGCTGGCGCTATCCCGCCAGAATCTGAAGCCGGTGCGCGGCGAAGGGGACGAAAATTGGTCCGCCAGTTCCAACAAAAGCGCACGCGGGGCGTATCGCCTTCGTGCCGCCGCGGGACCGCGCAAGACGATTCTGATCGCGACTGGCTCCGAAGTGCAATTGGCGATGGAAGTTGCCAACCAGCTTGAAGCGCAGGGGATCGGTGCTGACGTCATCTCCATGCCGTGCGCCGAGTTGTTCGATGCACAGGATGCTGCCTACAAGGCAGACTTGCTGCCCGACGTCAGCCCGTCAGAGATACTTCGGGTCTCGATAGAGGCCGGGGTGACGATGGGCTGGGAACGCTATACAATGCTGAACGGGCTGAACATCGGCCTGGACCGGTTCGGCGCGTCCGCTCCGGCAGAAGAATTATTCGATCGCTTCGGTTTCACTGCAGAAAAGATCGTTCCGAAGATAGTTTTTAAAATCAACGGTTAATCAGGAGTACTTGACATGGCGACTAAGGTTGCGATCAATGGATTCGGACGTATCGGTCGGCTCGTCGCTCGAGCTATTATGGAGCGGGATGACCACGATCTCGAACTGGTTGCGATCAACGATCTCGCCGATGCCCGGGAAAATGCGCTCCTGTTCCATTACGATTCCACGCACGGCCGCTTCCCTGGCGAAGTGACGTCGGACGCCGATAGCATCACCATCAATGGCAAGCGTATCGCAGTGACGTCAGAACGCGATCCGGGCAAATTGCCGCATGCCGCAATGGGTATCGACCTTGTGCTGGAATGTACCGGCTTCTTCCAGTCGCACGAAGCCGCGCAGCCGCATCTGGATGCCGGCGCCAAGCGGGTCCTGATCTCTGCCCCGGCCAAGAACGTCAGCGCGACTATCGTTTACGGGGTAAACCACGACATTTTGACGTCAGCAGACGTGATTGTCTCGAACGCCAGTTGCACCACCAATTGCCTCGCTCCGGTGGCGAAGGTGCTCAACGACACAGTCGGCATCGAACGCGGGTTCATGACCACCATTCACAGTTACACCAATGACCAGCGGATGCTCGACCAGATGCATAGCGACATGCGCCGGGCCCGCGGCGGTGCGCAGAATATCATTCCGACCACCACCGGCGCTGCCCGTGCGGTCGGCCTGGTCCTGCCCGAACTGAACGGCAAGCTGGACGGCAGTTCCGTTCGCGTGCCGACGCCCAATGTCAGCCTGATCGATCTGGTGTTCACGCCGAAGCGCGACACCACGGTGAAAGAACTGAACAACGCCCTGAAGGCTGCCTCGGAAGGCGCGATGAAGGGTGTGCTCTGCTACACCGACGAACCGCTGGTCAGCAGCGACTTCAACCATTTCCCGGCCAGTTCGACCGTCGACAGCCTGGAAACGACGGTGATGGAAGGAAAGCTTGCCCGCGTGGTGTCATGGTACGACAATGAATGGGGCTTCTCCAACCGGATGATCGACACGGCAGGCGTCATGGCCGGCCTGATCTGAGGATCAGCAGATGAGCGCTTTCAAGACTCTCGATGATCTGGGTGACGTCACTGGCAAGGTGGCGCTGGTCCGGGTCGATCTGAACATGCCGATGGACGGCGGTTCGGTAACCGACACCACCCGGATACAGGCCTCGGCGCCGACTATCCTCGAATTGGCCGACGCCGGCGCGAAGGTGCTGCTGCTGGCCCATTTTGGACGGCCCAAGGGCAAGCGCAATTCCACCATGTCCGTCAGCATGACGCTCGACGCGGTGGAAGATGTGCTGGGCCGCGAAGTCATGTTCATCCCCGAAGTGGCTGGGCCGGTGGTGGAACAGAGCATCGGTATCTTGCGCAATGGCGACATCGGGATGCTCGAAAACACCCGCTTCTGGGCGGGCGAGGAAGCCAATGACGCCGATTTTGCCGCCTCGATTGCGGCGAATGGCGATTTCTACGTCAATGATGCCTTTTCTGCGGCTCACCGGGCCCATGCCAGCACGGAAGGTTTGGCGCATCTGCTGCCGGCCTATGCGGGGCGGGCAATGGAGAAGGAACTGAAGGCACTCGACGCGGCGCTCGGCAATCCGGAACATCCGGTGGCGGCCGTGGTCGGCGGGGCGAAGGTATCGTCCAAGCTGGCGGTGCTTGAACATCTGGTCAGTCAGGTCGATCATCTGATCATTGGCGGGGGGATGGCAAACACCTTCCTGGCGGCGCGCGGTGTGGATGTTGGAAAGTCCCTGTGCGAGCATGATCTGACCGATACTGCAAACGCCATTCTTGATGCAGCCGACAATTCTGGCTGCACCGTGCATCTGCCCTATGACGTTGTGGTATCTAAAGAATTTGCCGCCAATCCGCCGAGCCTGCGGACCTGCAATGTCCACGAAGTTGCAGGGGACGAGATGATTTTGGATGTCGGCCCGCAAGCGGTCGAATCCTTGGCCGATGTGCTGAAAACTTGCCGCACATTGGTGTGGAACGGGCCACTGGGCGCGTTTGAAACCGAGCCATTCGATACCGCGACCGTTGCTCTGGCCCGGACAACTGCCGCACTGACCAGCGAAGGTTCGCTGGTTTCCGTGGCTGGCGGCGGTGATACGGTGGCGGCACTCAACCATGCCGGAGTGGCAGAGCAATTTACCTATGTCTCGACTGCCGGGGGCGCCTTCCTTGAATGGATGGAGGGCAGAGAATTGCCCGGAGTCGCGGCTCTGACAGCATGAGTGAAAATGAAGCTGTTGGCGCAAGTGGCGGGTTGATCCCCCTCACCGAAGGCGAGTGGGCCGGGTGGTCCACCTGGCAAAGCGACGCGTTCGAACAGCGCGCCGGACCGTTCTATGAAAAAATCGACGAGGACGGCGAAGTCGTTTGCGCCTTTCGGGCTGAACCGCGTCACATGAATGGCGCTGGCTTCATGCACGGCGGGTGCCTGATGACCTTTGCCGATTCGGCTCTGTTCAGCATTGCTGGCACTGCGCTGGCCGGCGGGCACGGCGTGACCATGCATCTATCGGGCGATTTCCTCGATCCGGCCCGGGAAGGGCAGTTGATTGAAGCGCGCGGCGAAGTTGTCCGCGCGGGCGGCAAGACAATTTATGTCATCGGCAAGGTATTTGCTGACGGGACCCCGGTCCTCAGCTTCAACGGTATTATCCGCAAGATCACTCGCCGCTGATTTCCGCGTGGTTGCAGTGCAGCAAAGTCGTGGCTAAGGCGCGCCTACGCATTCGTATGCACGATATGGGGATTCGATAGATGCAATCGCAGGAAATGACCGCCAAGATCGCCAATGGACACGGCTTTATCGCCGCGCTCGACCAAAGTGGTGGGTCCACGCCAAAGGCATTGCGCGGTTACGGCGTCGAAGACAACGAATGGTCCGGCGATGACGAGATGTTCGGCAAAATCCATGAAATGCGCTGCCGTATCGTGACCTCGCCTAGCTTCAATGGCGACAAGGTACTGGGCGCGATCCTGTTTGAAAAGACGATGGATGGCTGCGTATCGGACGGTACCTCCGTGCCGGACACGCTGAAATCTCGCGGGATCGTTCCGTTCCTCAAGGTGGACAAGGGCCTCGAAGACGAAGCCGACGGTGTTCAGCTGATGAAGCCGAATCCGACGCTCGACGCGCTGCTCGAAAAGGGCAAGGCTGCCGGGATTTACGGCACAAAAATGCGCTCGGTAATCCAGTCCGCCAATCCCGCCGGCATCGCGGCGATTGTCGAACAGCAATTCGAAGTCGGCCGTCTGATCCTGTCACATGGGCTAATGCCGATTATCGAACCCGAAGCGAACATCCAGGCGGCTGACCGTGCTCAGTCCGAAGCGATCCTGCTGCAGGAAATCCTCAAGGCCCTCGACGCGCTGTCTAATAGCGAACAGGTCATGCTGAAACTGTCGCTCCCGGTTGAGGCGAACCTCTACAAACCGCTAGTCGATCATCCTAGGGTTCTGCGTGTTGTCGCACTGTCGGGTGGGTTCAACCGTGCCGATGCCTGCGCGCATCTTGCGAAAAACACCGGCATGATCGCCAGTTTCAGCCGTGCACTGCTTGACGAATTACGTGCCGGCATGGACGATGCGGAATTCGACGTTGCGCTGGCGACTGCCATCGACGAAATCCAGGCTGCTTCTGTCGCTGGATAGCGTCCGGCCTGATTACAGGCTTGGCGGCAGGCGGGCAGGGCGGTAAAGGCGCGCCATGTCCAATACAGTCACCCGCTGCCAGCTTTACCTGATCTCTCCACTGGATGTCAGCGGGGATTTCCCTGCGCGCCTCGAACGCGCGCTGTCCGCGCCGGAGGGCAAGAGCCCGATAACTGCGTTCCAGTTCCGGGTAAAAGGGCTGGACCAGCACGAAGCGGCTGAATTGGCCAAGCCGCTGCAGGAAATCTGTGCCGCACATGACGTGGCGTTTATCGTCAATGATGATGTAGCGCTCGCCCGGCGGCTTGGTGCGGACGGCGTCCATCTGGGCCAGCAGGACGGCTCCGTTCGCGATGCGCGTGAGGAATTGGGCCGCGAAATCCAGATCGGCGTAACCTGTCACGGCAGTCGCCACATGGCGATGGAAGCAGGAGAGAACGGCGCGGATTACGTGGCTTTCGGCGCGTTCTATCCCAGCTCGACCAAAGATGTCGAACACATGGCGGACATCGAACTTGTTGAATTCTGGAGCGAATTGTTTGAAATCCCCAGCGTGGCAATCGGCGGCATCACTCCGGAAAACTGCGATCCGATTATCGCAGCCGGGGCAGATTTCATCGCCGTTTCGGGCGCCGTTTGGAACGGTGACGAAGTAGCCGCAATACGCGCATTCGATGAGAAATTGCGCTCGGTGAAAGTCGCTCGTTGAGCCGGTTGATCGCAGTCGTCCGGGAATAGTCCGGACCCAATTCGGAAGTAATGCGTTGTTTTTCCAGAATGCTGGCCATCGCTCAGGTTGGCCAGAACTACATTTTCAGGGAAAAACACCATGCGCAGACTGATTGTAACCGCCTCCTTCCTGGCTTTGGCTGCCTGCGGACTGAACGGAACTGATTCCGCGAAGGACGAGGGCGAAATTGCGGCGGAAACACCAACGCAATCGGACAATCTGGCGGATGACATGGCATCCCGCGATCCGGCGATGGGCGAAGCGCGCGCTGATGATATTCCCGACAGCGAAGAACGCCCTGTCATGCAGGCGCAGGTTGTGCTGGACCGCCGCGGCTTCGGGCCCGGTGTGATTGACGGCAAGATGGGCCTTTCGACCAACAATGCCCTGCGCGGTTTTCAGGAGGCCAACGGCCTGCAGATCACCGGAAAGATGGACGAAGCTACCGAACTTAAGCTGGCGCAGTGGGATAATATCCCCGCCACCCGTGTGGTAACGATCCCGCAGAATTGGGCCTCCCTTAAATTCGAGAAGGTACCGGACGGCGCGGCAGAGCAGGCTAAGCTGGACCAGCTGGGCTATAATACGATTGATGAAAAACTGGCAGAGCGGTTCCATACCACCGTGGATGTCCTGAAAATGCTTAACCCGGGCGGGAAGCCTGCCGGGATGCAGGATGCCCCGGATAAAGGCTCCGCAACCGGCAAGCCACCTACCAAAAGTCCTTCAGATCAAAATGAGTCCAATGCGGGCGAGGCTGTCTTCGCAGCCGGGCAGATGATCCGGGTGCCGAATATAGGTGCCGACCGGATCGCGCCGGGTGCGATCGACAAGGAAGGCTGGTCGCGGACGCTAGCATCCCTTGGAGTGGGTAATGAACAGCCGGAAGTGAAAAAGATCGTGGTCAGCAAATCGGCCGGCACGCTGAAAGCCTATGATGCTAACAAGAAGTTGGTTGCGCTGTTTACTGTCACCACGGGATCGAAAAACGATCCCCTGCCGCTGGGCAGTTGGGAAGTAAACGGCGTCGCGCACAATCCGCCATTTGCGTATAATCCCGAATTGTTCTGGGATGTTGCCGATGATGTGGAGAAGCAGCAATTGCCGCCAGGACCGAATGGTCCTGTTGGCGTGGTATGGATTGACCTGACCAAGGAACATTACGGCATTCACGGAACGCCGGAACCCCAGACTATCGGCCGCGCACAAAGCCATGGCTGCGTCCGGCTGACGAATTGGGATGCCGCAAGATTGGCGGGGATGGTCAGCCCTGGTACAACAGTGCTATTCGAAGCCTGATATGGCATCAAACTGGATAGATCGTACGCTGACCATCGTTGTCACCGCCACCCTGACGTCGGCTGTGTGGATAGTTGCGGGCGGCAGCCTGTTGGATATGTCGGATAGCGACAGCCAGCGCGACATCACCCGTCCTGCGGATGCCGCGCCGAGCCCGCCCAGTGTTGCCGATTCGATGCCTTCGCCTGAAACCGCGGGCCAAGTGCCCACTGCTCCGCCTTTGGACAGGGGCGGCGCCTCCAAGCCGGAAGCCCGGCAAGCCAAGGAGATGATGATCCCCGTGCTCAACATCCGTCCGGATGATCTGAGCGATACCTTCACAGATGCGCGCGGCGGTGCCACGCGGTTGCACGAGGCGATCGATATCATGGCGCCGGAAGGCACTTCGGTCGTGGCCGCAAGCCCCGGCACTGTCGAAAAACTGTTCACATCCAAGGCTGGTGGCAAGACCATTTATGTCCGGTCGACCGACCGGCTGACTTTGCATTATTACGCGCATCTTTCCGACTATTCGGAGGGTTTGACCGAAGGCCAGCGCGTTCGTCGTGGTCAGCGGCTTGGTGCGGTTGGCAGTACCGGGAATGCGGCAGACGATGCTCCGCACCTGCATTTTGCGATTCTGCGCACGACGGCAGATGCCGAATGGTGGGAACCGGCCAATTCGGTCAATCCTTACCCATTGTTGACCGGAAAGTAGCGCTCAGCGGGTTGCCCCGGCGCGCACGCAGCGGACGTTTGATTGCTCACCGTTTTCGTCGATCCAGCGCAGGGTCCCGGAACCGACACGATCGAATTTCATCCCCTTCATCGGACCGCGGGTAAAGGTAACCCGTTTATCGGTCAGCAAGTAAGTCCCCGACCCATCTGCCGTATGATAGGTGGACGCATTGCCGATATTGAAGTTCTTGTCTTCCAGGGGGACCCACGCCAGGCCATCGGCATCGCCGGGCAGCGCACAGAGATAATGGCCAATTGGTAGCGTGCCAAGCTTGCCCCCCGGAGCAGCAAAG
This sequence comes from Allopontixanthobacter sp., assembly GCA_041552775.1. GTDB lineage: Bacteria > Pseudomonadota > Alphaproteobacteria > Sphingomonadales > Sphingomonadaceae > Allopontixanthobacter. The sequence continues at coordinate 22,887 of JBFEKH010000012.1, read as the reverse complement.
GCTGGCGCGCAGATGCAGATACAAGCGGCGAAAACGGTCGAAATCCTGATAATCATGGCCGCAATCCCTAACATCCCGTCACGTGACACGCCAGCTATCCTTGCCGCACGGGCAGACGTGGGTTAAGGGCGCGGCCACGATGCGTGGTCAGTTCTCTGGCACAACGCCTGCATTTTACTAAAAACAAGGTTCAGTCCCCATGAAAATCAGCGGCGTGGACATCCGTCCCGGCAACATTATCGAATATGAAAGCGGCATCTGGAAGGTTGGCAAGATCCAGCACACCCAGCCCGGGAAGGGCGGGGCCTATATGCAGGTCGAAATGAAAAACCTGGTGGATGGCCGCAAGACCAACGTCCGCTATCGCAGCGCCGATACGGTCGAAAAAGTGCACCTCGACACCAAGGATTTCCAGTTCCTCTATGCGGAAGACGACAGCCTGATCTTCATGGACAAGGACAATTACGAGCAGATAACCTTGCCCAAGGACCTGCTCGGTGACGCCGCGGCTTTCCTGACCGACGGTATGGACGTGTCCCTCGAACTGTATGACGAAAAGCCGATCAGCGTCGCGCTGCCAAGCCAGGTCGAAGCGACGATTGTCGAAGCAGACGCAGTGGTGAAGGGGCAGACAGCTTCTTCCAGCTACAAGCCCGCAGTGCTCGAAAACGGCGTGCGCGTGATGGTGCCGCCGCATATCGAAAGCGGAACCCGGATCGTGGTCGATGTGTATGACCGCACCTATGTCGGCAAGGTTAGCTGAAGCGCCATGCAGGTATCCGGTATAATTCGAGTGATGGAACGCGCTGCCCGCAAGGCTGGCGCGCGTCTCCGCCGTGATTTCGGCGAAGTCGAACATCTGCAGGTCAGCCGCAAAGGCCCTGCCGATTTCGTATCCAAGGCAGACCAGCGTTCCGAACGCATCCTGTATGACGAACTTCTCGCCGCGCGGCCCGACTGGGGCTTTGTGCTGGAAGAAGCAGGCGTCATCGAAGGCGATCCTGGCAAGCCGCGGTGGATCATCGATCCGCTGGATGGCACCAGCAATTTCCTCCACGGCATTCCCCATTTCGCGATCTCCATCGCGGCGCAGGAGCCGAAGCTCGATGGCAGCGGTTGGGGCGATGTGTTTGCCGGGGTGATCTATCAACCGATCACCGACGAGACTTTCTGGGCTGAAAAAACCCGCGGATCTTGGCTGCAAGATGCGCGGCTGCGCGTTTCATCGCGCCAGAGCCTGTCGGATTCGCTGATTGCCACCGGTATTCCGTTCCAGGGGCATGGCAGCTTCGCCGAATGGTCGAAAATCTTCGCAGCTGTCGGACCGCAGGTTGCTGGCATCCGACGTTTCGGAGCGGCCTCGCTCGATCTCGCATGGCTCGCACAGGGCCGGTATGACGGGTATTGGGAAAGCGGCCTGAGCGATTGGGATACCGCAGCGGGCTGCCTGTTGGTGCGCGAAGCGGGCGGGTTCGTCAGCGATTACCGCGGACGTTCCCTGCCGATCCATTCCCAGCAGGTCGTGGCCGGAAATGACGTTATTCATTCCAAACTGCATAAATTGGTCGCCGGTGCGGTCAAAACGTGATGCAGAAGGCTTGAAGTAAAAGGAAAGCGGGGTTAAGCAGCCGCGCGATCCGCAAAGAGTGCCCCTGTGGTGGAATTGGTAGACGCGCTCGACTCAAAATCGAGTTCCTAACGGAGTGCCAGTTCGAGTCTGGCCAGGGGCACCAGATTTCCGTGAAATTTGGTATTTGCTTTATGTAAGCGCATCCGCGCTCGCGCTTGCGGGTTTCTGGTCGAAACCCCAATTCTCACAACCCATCAGTCGAGAACTCGGATGTTGGTTGCGCCACCGGCAATCATAAAGTCCGAATTCGCTTGTATTTACCTGCCCTCTTTGGGATTCACCCTGCCAGACGATGTTGAGTATTCCCTCCTTCCACGCGATTGCGGCCATGGCGGTTACGATCGCGATGTTCGTCGCATTCGCACGCGGCAGGATGTCGACCGAGATCGTCTCGCTGCTGACGATCGCGGTTATCGCAGTGGGGCTGTATTTCTTTCCGTTGCAAGGAAATGGGCGGAACGACGGACTTGCTCTCGCGTTCTCCGGCTTTGGGCATTACGCGCTGATTACGATCTGCTCCTTGATGATCATGGGGCGTGGGCTGGTTGTTACCGGCGCGCTGGAACCCGCCGCCCGTTTCCTCGAAAGTGTGTTCAAGTTCAACCTCCAGCTTGGTTTGCTGGTATCGTTGCTGCTGGCGTTCTTCCTGTCGATGATCATCAACGACACTCCGGTTCTGGTCCTGCTGCTGCCGATCTTTGTGGCCTTGGCGGCAAAGGGCGCGATGCCCGCTTCCAAAACCCTGATCCCGCTCAATGCCGCCGTGTTGATAGGTGGTATGGCAACCACCATCGGCACATCGACCAATTTGCTGGTGGTTTCTATCGCGGTAGACCTGGGCATGCCAGAGATGGATGTCTTCCATTTTACCCCGATCGTATTGGTCGCCGCGATTGTGGCGCTGCCATACCTGTGGCTGGTGATGCCGCGTTTGCTGGGTGATAACCGGGTCGCGAAAGATGGCGGAATGCGCCGGTTCCATGCCCGTCTGCGGATCGGCGAGAAAAGCCCCCTGATCGGACAGGACATGTCCTCGATCATTCTCAAGTTGCCTGCGGACCTGGAATTCATCGACCCGCCAACTGGATCGCTGCATGCCCTGCAACGGTTGCGCATATCCGGCACGCACGAGGCGCTGGAAGATGCCATGCGGACCCTGCAAGGGGAGGCTGCCCCGTCATGGGTGCTCGCCCGTATCCGACGCAATGCATCGACCAGCAGTGAAGATATCACGGTTGTTGAAATGGCCGTCACAGCAGATTCGCGTATCATTGGCCGGACGCTGCCGACCTCGGGCATAGCCGATCTCTATGGCGTTGCGGTGCTGGGAATTCACCGGCCGCGGACGATCATGGGCGAGGAACAGGTCGAAACGCCGGGGTCCGACATCCGCATTGCAGAAGGTGATGTGTTGCTGGTGATGGGCCTGGTTCCTGATCTCCAGGAATTTGCGCGCAGCGACAGCCTGCTGATCCTGGATGGAGCCCGTGAATTGCCGCGGCGGTCCAAGGCGGTCCTGTCCGGCGCGATCATGGTTGGATCGATCGGCACTGCTTCCATCGGCCTGTTCCCGATTGCGATATCCGCGCTGGCCGGGGCGATCCTGATGTTCGTGACAGGGTGCGTCAAATTCGATCGCGTGGGCCGGGCCCTTTCCGCCAAGGTGATCGTGCTGGTAGCAGCCAGCATCGCGGTGGGCCGGATCATTCTCGACAGCGGCGCCGCGGCATGGCTGGGCGAGACGATGTCGCTGGGCCTCCAATTCCTGCCCCCGGCGATGGTGCTGGCGATGATCATGCTGTTCGTGACCCTGCTGACCAATTTTGCGTCCAACGCTACTGCAGCTACCGTGGGCACTCCGATCGCGTTCAATATCGCGCAGCAGCTTGGACTACCGCCGGAACCGCTGATCCTTGCGGTGCTGTTCGGGTGCAATTTGTGTTACGCCACTCCGATTGCCTATCAGACCAATATGCTGATCATGGCCGAGGGCAGCTATGAATTTAAGGACTACATCCGTACCGGCGTGCCGCTGGTGCTGTTGATGACGACGACATTATCAATCCTGCTGGTGATTACATACGGTATGTAAATCGGCTGGACGCAAGGAGACCCAGATGCTGAAGAAATTCCTGCTGCCTGCAATCGCCGCCGCCACCCTGACTGCACCCATCAGCGCGCATGCCGATGAATTGAGCGATGCTGTCGCATCCGGCATGCCGCAATTGATGGACCTCTACCGTGATCTTCACCAGCATCCGGAACTCAGTTTCGAAGAAGTGAAAACCGCTGCCAAGCTAGCCGCGCGGATGCGGGCGCTTGGCTTTGAAGTCACCGAAGGTGTCGGCAAAACCGGCGTTGTCGCGGTGATGCGCAACGGAGCGGGCCCCACGGTGATGCTGCGTGCCGACATGGACGGACTGCCGGTGACCGAACAAACCGGATTGCCATACGCCTCCAAAGCCGTCGCGGTTCCAGCGTCCGGCGTGGAGACCGGCGTAATGCACGCCTGCGGCCACGACACCCACATGGCCGCGTGGATTGGCACGGCGCAATTGCTGGCAGCACGCAAGGGCAAATGGTCCGGCACACTCGTGATGATTGGCCAACCTGCCGAGGAAATTGGCCTGGGCGCGAAGGCGATGCTGGACGACGGGCTGTACACCCGCTTCCCCAAGCCCGAAGTGGTGCTGGCGTTCCACGATGCGGCGCAGTTCCCGGCCGGGATGATCGGTTATTCGCCAGGCTTCGCGCTCGCCAATGTCGATAGCGTTGATGTCAGCGTCAAAGGAGTCGGCGGCCACGGTGCCTATCCGCACACCACCAAGGACCCGATCGTTCTCGCCAGTGCCATGGTGATGAAATTCCAAACACTGGTGAGCCGCGAAAGCAGCCCGCTCGACCCCGCGGTGGTGACCGTCGGCAGCTTCCATTCCGGCTTCAAGCACAACATCATCTCGGACGAGGCAAAGCTGCAACTGACTGTCCGTTCCTACAGCGACGAATCGCGCAAGCTGCTGCTCGACGGGATCAGCCGGATCGCCAAGGGCGAAGCCATTGCTGCCGGGATGCCGGAAGACCGCATGCCGGTGGTGACGTTGGAAAAGGACTACACGCCGTCCACCTATAACTCGCCGGAGTTTACCGAGGAAGTAATGGTCGGTTTCCGCGAACGGTTCGGGGAAGCGCGCGTGATGAAAGTACCGGCAGTCATGGGCGGGGAAGATTTCAGCCAGTTCCTGCGCGCATCGCCCGACGATACAAAATCGCTAATTTTCTGGGTTGGCGGGGTGCCACAGGCGGAATTTGACAAAGCTCAGGCTGGCGAAATCAGCCTGCCGTCACTCCACAGCCCTTATTGGGCGCCAGATGCTGCGAAGGTCATCGCGACCGCAACCGAGGCAATGACTGCCGCCACGCTCAATCTGATGGCGCCGTCCGCCGGGCAGTAACCCGAGTCGCAAAAAATGATGGCCGCCAGGGCATGAACCCCGGCGGCCATCGTCTCCTCCCCAGGAGAAGGGCAGCTGCCATGTTTGGCTAGCTGGCGCTGTTAACCGCTGTAGTAGGTGCCGAGCCGGTGGTGGAGGGCGTTGATCCGGGCAAGCTCTTCGCGATCTTCGGTTGTGCGAGCATGACTGGCCAGCGCAGCCCGCAACAACTTGAAATCGGCGGTGGAGAACAATGCGCGCGCACGCGATGGTTCCGAACTTGTGGGCTCCGGGCTTTTTGCTTCGGTATCGGACATTAATCTATTCCTTGATCTCTCGCGAAAGCCCTAGGCAGCCGCGAATTGATTCATTGTATTGTGGGCACCGCCAGCCTTGAGGGCCGCTTCGCCTGCAAAATATTCCTTGTGGTCATCCCCGACATCTGAGCCGGACATGTTCTGGTGCTTGACACAAGCAATACCCTCGCGGATTTCCTTGCGCTGTACGCCCTTAACATAACCGAGCATGCCTTGCTCGCCGAAATATTCCTTGGCCAGATTGTCGGTGCTGAGCGCGGCGGTGTGATACGTCGGCAGCGTGATCAGATGATGGAAGATGCCTGCCCGTGCAGCGGCGTCGCGCTGGAAGGTGCGGATCTTTTCATCGGCTTCTGCCGCCAGATCGGTGGGATCGTAATCCACGCTCATCAACCGGTCCCGCTCATACGCAGAAACATCCACGCCTTCGGCTGCCCAGGCATCATAGACCTGCTGGCGGAAATTCAGCGTCCAGTTGAAGCTGGGCGAGTTGTTGTACACTAGCTTCGCATTGGGAACGACTTCGCGGATACGGTCGACCATACCGGCAATCTGTTCAATGTGCGGCTTCTCGGTTTCGATCCACAGCAGGTCGGCGCCGTTCTGGAGCGAGGTGATGCAGTCGAGCACGCAGCGATCTTCGCCCGTTCCGGCACGGAACTGGAACAGATTGGACGGCAAGCGCTTGGGCCGCAGCAATTTGCCTTCGCGGCTGAGGAACACGTCGCCGTTCTGGATTGCCGCGGGGTCGATTTCTTCGCAATCGAGGAAGCTGTTGTACTGGTCGCCCAGATCGCCTTCTTCGTTGGTCACGGCGATCTGTTTCGTCAGGCCAGCGCCAAGCGAGTCGGTGCGGGCGACGATGATGCCATCTTCGACGCCCATTTCCAGAAATGCGTAACGGATCGCACGGATCTTCTGGAGGAAATCCTCATGCGGAACTGTGACCTTGCCGTCTTGGTGACCGCACTGCTTTTCGTCCGAAACCTGGTTTTCGATCTGCAAGGCGCACGCGCCCGCTTCGATCATCTTCTTGGCGAGCAGGTAGGTCGCTTCGGCGTTACCGAAACCGGCGTCGATATCGGCAATGATCGGAACGACATGCGTTTCGTAATTATCGATTGCGAGTTCGATGCGCTTGGCTTCCACCTCGTCGCCTGCGGCGCGGGCTGCGTCCAGATCGCGGAACATGCCGCCCAACTCGCGGGCATCAGCCTGCTTGAGGAAGGTGTACAGCTCTTGGATCAGCGCGGGAACGCTGGTCTTTTCGTGCATGGACTGATCGGGCAGGGGCCCGAATTCGCTGCGCAGGGCGGCGATCATCCAGCCGGACAGATACAGGTAACGCTGCTTCGTGCTCCCGAAATGCTTCTTGATGGAAATCATCTTCTGCTGCGCGATGAAACCGTGCCAGCAACCCAGCGACTGGGTGTACTGCGCCGGGTCCGCATCATAAGCAGCCATGTCCTGACGCATGATCTTGGCATTGTAGCGCGCAATGTCGAGACCGGTGTGGAAGCGGTTCTGCAATTGCATCCGCGCTGCCGATTCGGCACTGATGGCGTTCCACGGTGCGCCGGCACCCGCGATAGTCTGGTTGAGTTGGTTGATCTTGCCCTGATAGGTCATTGGCGTAGCTCCTGAATTATGTTGCGCCCGGATTGCGCCGGGCTGCTCTGACCATTGTTATCGTTGGTGCAGCGCACAAAAGACAGAAAAAACACAAACTATCTTGTGTACAAGGGCCAATTCAGCAATATTGAGTTGTAATGTTGTAAATATATTGACAGGTGCGCGATGGCTGAAGGTCCTTTATTCGCAGGTCCCGCAATGCGCCGCTTGCGCAAGCGGGAGGGGCTGACTCAGGCGGCCATGGCGGCGCGGCTGTCCATTTCGCCCAGCTACCTGAATCTTATCGAGCGCAACCAGCGTCCGCTTACCGCACGGGTTCTCGTCCAACTTGTCGACCGGTTCGATTTCGATTCCACGGCCTTGCGTGAAAATGAAGCGATCGGCGGAATCGACGGGTTGGCGCGGCGTCTGTCGGACGATCGCTTTTCCGACCTGGGCATAGACCGGGATGAAGTCGCCGAATTCCTCGCCGCTGCCCCGCAAGCGGCGGCCGCCTTTGCCCGCTTGTTCGATAATGCGGGGGATGAGCGCGAGCAGTCCGATGAACCGTTGCAGGCTTCGCGCCGGGAAATCGAACGCTGGCGCAACCATTTCGCCGATCTGGATAGCGCTGCTGAATCGCTGGCTGACGAGCTGCGATTATCGCGCGCGGATATCGGCAGCGCGCTGGCTGAAAGGTTGCGGGACAAACACCAATTGTCGCTGCGTATCCTGCCGCAGGACGTGATGATGAAAGCGGTTCGCCGGCTCGACCTGCATGCGCGGCAATTGCAATTGTCCGAAATGCTCGATCCGCCCGCGCGCAATTTTCAGGTCGCGATGCAACTGGCGCAGCTGGAACAGCGCGAAGCAATCGAAAACCTTGCCGCCGCCGGCCAGTTTAATGACGATGCCGCGCGGCAATTATTCCGGCGGCACCTGGTCAGCTATTTCGCCGCCGCACTGATCATGCCTTATTCGCGCTTCCTGCGCGCCTGCGAGGCGACAGGGTACGACCTGCAGATACTCATGCGACGGTTTGGGGTCAGTCTGGAGCAATTGGCCCACCGGCTGACGACCTTGCAGCGGGTAGGCCAGCGCGGCTTGCCGTTCTTCATGGCGCGGATCGACCGGGCGGGCCAGTTTTCCAAGCGTTTCATTGGTGCGAGCGGTGTGACCCTGCTGGAAGGCAGCGCGACCTGCCCCCTTTGGATTCCCCATTCCGCATTCGAGCGGGCCGGGCAATATTGCCGCCAGGTGGTACATCTGCCCGAAGCCGGCGCGGCGCCTGCTACGTGGCTGACCATAGCGCGTACGGTCGAAGGCAGCTTCTTCGACGGTGTGACCCGCTTTGCAATCGTCCTGGGGCTGGAAGGCCGCCTGGCCGGAAATCTGGCTTTGTCGCGCGGCCTTTCGCTGATCGAGGAAGATGCACGGATTATCGGCCCCGGCTGCGCCGCCTGCCATGTCCAGGACTGCCGACAGCGCTCGCTCCCACCAAGAGGAGCCAAGCTGTATTTTGAACAGCTCAGCCACACAGATGCGCCGTTCCAGTTCGGGACAGCCTAGGTCGGGGTAATGCCGAGGCAAGGAACCTAATGCGTTCGCCGATCATTGAAGCGCAAATACTAAGGAGGATCAACATGACTGAAGAACGCATTACCAAGGTAGAAGACGCCAACGGTTCGACCCACACAACCACCACGGTTGTACATGACAATCCTCACTCAAGCGGCGGCGCGGGACGTTGGGTCCTGCTGATCATCCTGCTGGTGGCGGCGGGTGTGGGTCTGTTTATCTTCAATGGCATGTCCGGCGCAGAAATTTCCAAGGACAACGCGATTGCCGATGCCGCCAATAACGTCGGTGATGCCGCAAATCAGGCTGGCGACGCAGTTCGTGATGTCGCGGACGAGGTAACCGACAACAAGTAACCTCAAATTAAGGCTGATGATCCGCTGAAATGCAGGTAAAATAATAGTGGTGTAAAATTTACCGACATTTCATACCTGCATCGTAATCCGGCAATTCCACAGAGGAATCCCGGACGCTGATGGCATGATCCGCCTGTTCAAACATTATATTCCCAACGCAGTCATGCTGTTGGGTCTGTTCGATTTGGTGCTGCTGTTTCTGGCGGGCGAATTGGCGTGGCTGGTCCGTGCGTCCCAAATCGGCATCGACCCCGGACGCATTGCCGACCGTGTCGTGCCGCTGGTGGGCTTTGCGCTTATCGTGTGGGTCGCGATGATTTCGGTCGGGCTGTATGGCAGCGAGGCAACGCGTTCCATGCGTTATGCCTGTGCGCGTTTGCTGGTCGCTGTCAGCCTTGGCATAATTGCGCTGTCGGTGATCGATTTCATCCTGCCCGGCTCCACATTCTGGCGCTCGACCCTGATTTACGCGATGGTGCTGGCGATCATACTGGCGATCCTGAACCGGCTGATTATCGGCGGATTTCTCGGCGCATCCGCTTTCCGTCGGCGCGTCATGGTTCTGGGTGCGGGACTGCGGGCACAGCGCTTGAAGAAACTGGCGGAGCGGCCTGACAGCGGCTTTGTGATCGTATCGTATATCGGCATGAACGAGAGCGAAACTGGCGTGCTGGAAGCGATTCCTCGTTCCGCAATTCATGATCTGGGCCGTTTCGTCGAAAACCTAGGAGCCAGCGAAGTCGTCCTGGCGCTGGAAGAACGCCGCAATGCAGTTCCTATGAAGGACTTGCTGCGAATCAAGACAATGGGTGTCCATGTCAATGATTTCAGCAGCTTCATGGAGCGTGAAACTGGCCGGGTTGATCTGGATTCGGTCAATCCGAGCTGGCTGATCTTCTCCGATGGATTTTCATCCGGCCGGATGGTTTCGAGCGCGGCGAAACGGCTGTTCGATATCATCGCGAGTTCGATCCTGCTCGCCCTGACGTTACCGATAATTGTGATATTCGCCGCTTTGATCAAAATCGACAGCAAGGGATCGGCGTTCTTTCGCCAGACCCGTGTGGGCCTGTATGGGCAGAGCTTCCCGGTCATCAAATTGCGTTCAATGCGGACCGATGCAGAGAAGGGCGGCGCGCAATGGGCGACCAAGGATGATCCCCGGATCACCCGCATCGGCAAATTCATCCGCAAGGTCCGGATCGACGAACTGCCGCAGACCTGGAGCGTGCTTAAAGGGCATATGAGCTTCGTCGGGCCGCGTCCTGAAGTGCCGCAATTTGTCGCCGATCTGGAAGACAAGCTGCCCTTTTATGCCGAAAGGCACATGGTCAAGCCCGGCATTACCGGTTGGGCGCAGATCAATTACCCCTATGGCGCGTCAATCGAGGATTCCCGTCACAAACTGGAATATGACCTCTATTACGCGAAGAATTACACGCCATTCCTCGATCTGCTGATCCTGCTGCAGACGCTACGCGTCATCTTGTGGCCCGAGGGTGCGCGGTGACGGGTGCCACTGCCGACGCTTGGCTGCTGGTCAGTTTTGCGCTGCATTTGGGCGGTGCGATTGCCTGCGCGATTGCAGCGGCTTGGGTGCTGCACCGCGGCGATGCCGACCGGCCAGACCGCAGTGCAACCGCTGCCGCGCTCTGCCTTACCGCGTTGTCATGCAGCCTGATTGCTGCACTTGGCCCGCAGGCTCCTGCCGCGAATATCGCCGAAGGCGCCCGCAATCTGGCGTGGATTTACGTGCTCTACCGGCTATTCGTGGCCGATGGCCGCGACCGCTCCATTGCTCCGATCCGCCCGGTAATTGCCGCGCTGGCCTTTGTGGAGATAATGCAGCCGGCGCTACTAATATTCAATTTGCGTTTTGCCATCACGCCTGAACTGGCCGATTTGGCATTCGAAATCAGCACCACTTTCCGCATTTTGGTGGCAGTTGGTGCACTGGTTCTGTTGCATAATCTGTATGGCGGCGCATCCAACGCAAGCCGGCAGGCGTTCCGGTGGACCGCAGCCGGGCTGGCAATGCTGTGGCTTTATGAACTGAATTACCAGACGACGGCCTATCTGACCGGCACAATGCCAACCGAATTGTCCGCCTTGCACGGAATCGTCTTCGCGGCGGTCGGTGCACTGGTGGCGATTGGTGCGAGCCATGCGGGCGGAAAATTGATGCTGCGCCCGTCGCGCAAGGTAACCTTCCAGACACTCTCCCTGCTTCTGATCGGCGGATATCTGGCGATCATGTGGACCATTTCGGAATCGATCGCCATGCAGCGCGGCGATCTTGCGCGGTTTACGCAGGTGGCCTTCATCTTCGGCGCTTCGGTCTTTGCTGTCCTGTGGCTGCCTTCGGAGCGGTTGCGCGGATGGCTGCGGGTGACGATGGTCAAGCATCTGTTCCAGCACCGTTATGATTACCGCGCTGAATGGTTGCGTTTCACCCAGACTCTGGGGCAGGTCGGGCATAACTCGCATTCGCTGCATGAACGGGTGATACAGGCGCTGGCCGATATTACCGACAGCCCATCCGGCCTGTTGCTGTTGCCCAACGAGCTGGGTTCATACGAATTGGCATCCCGCTGGCAGTGGCGCGATATCGACGTGCCTGCGGCCGCGATGTCGGATCAAATGGCGTCACTGCTGGAAAGCGGCAGTTTCGTGGTCGATCTTGATGACGTTCGGCAAGGCAACAACCGCTATGGCGAAGCGCCGCTGCTGCCCGAATGGCTGGCCGCGAATGTTAGCGCCTGGGCCCTGGTGCCCTTGCTTCACTTCGACCGGTTGATCGGCGTGATCGTGCTCAGCCGCCCGCTGGCACCGCGCAATCTGGACTGGGAAGATTTCGACCTGTTGCGCGTTGTTGGCCAGCAAGTTGCCAGCTATATTGCGGAGGAAGCCGGACATTACGCGCTGATGGAATCGGCCCGGTTCGATGAATTCAACCGGCGGATTGCGTTCGTGATGCACGATATCAAGAACCTCGCCAGCCAATTGACCCTGCTGGCCCGCAATGCGGAGCGCCATTCGGACAATCCGGAATTCCGGGCAGATATGCTCGTGACACTGCGCAACAGCGCGGAAAAGCTGAATGCGCTTCTCGCCCGCCTTGGCCGTTATGGCGCACATGGCAGCGACCGGCGTGAAACCTTCGAACTGTTAAAAGTGGCGAAGGCTGTCGCCGAACAATATGCCAGCCTGCATCCCGTTAGCGTGATCCATTCGGACAGTTGCAAGGTGATGGCCAATCCTGAAGCACTGGAACAGGCGCTGATCCACCTAGTGCAGAATGCAGTGGATGCCAGCGAAGGTAGCCTGCCCGTAGTGCTGGACGTTTCCTGCGACGGTCTTGTCGGCCGGATCGAAGTCATTGATTCGGGAACTGGCATGAGCCCCGAATTCATCCGTAACGGGCTGTTCAAGCCGTTCGTTTCTTCCAAGAATGCCGGTTTCGGAATTGGCGCATTCGAGGCGCGCGAAATGGTACTGGCCATGGGCGGGCGTCTCGACGTGGAATCCCGCGAAGGGCTGGGGACGCGCTTTGCCATTCAGCTCCCGCTGGCTGCTGCTGCCGGCTTGTTGGGGCGCACCGAAACTAAACCCATGAACGAGGTCGCATAATGGCACAGCCCGACAAAAAACCGCTCCCGAAATTGCTGATCGTCGAAGATGACGAAGGCCTGCAGGCACAGCTCAAATGGGCCTACGAAGATTTCGACGTGACCATTGTTGGCAACCGGCAGGATGCGCTAGCCGCGCTGCGGGCTGACGAACCCGCCGTGGTGACGCTTGACCTGGGACTTCCACCTGATCCGGACGGTACGACCGAAGGGTTCGCGGTGCTGGATGCGATCATGGCGCTGAAGCCCGATACGAAGGTCATTGTTGCATCGGGGCATGGCGCGCGGGAGAGCGCACTCCAGGCAATCGAGGGCGGGGCATACGACTTCTATCAGAAACCAATTGATATCGAGGCATTGGGGTTGATCGTGCGCCGCGCGATGAATTTGCACGTGATCGAACAGGAAAACCGCCATCTCGCCTCGCGCGTGGGTGATGACAAGACAGTGCTTGGCCGCCTAATCACAGCCGCACCTGAAATGATCAAAGTGGCCCGCACGATTGAACGGGTCGCCAAGACCAATGTCTCGGTCATGCTGCTCGGCGCAAGCGGTACGGGCAAGGAATTGCTGGCCAAGGGGCTGCATGATGCCAGTGATCGCAGCAGCGGTGCTTTCGTCGCGATCAATTGCGCGGCGATCCCGGAAAATCTGCTCGAGAGCGAATTGTTCGGGCATGAAAAGGGCGCATTTACCGGCGCGGTGAAAACCACCGAGGGCAAGATCGAGCAGGCCCATGGCGGGACGTTGTTCCTCGACGAAGTGGGCGATATTCCACTACCGTTACAGGTCAAGTTGCTACGGTTCCTTCAGGAACGCACGATTGAACGCATCGGCGGGCGCAAGCATATCGAAGTGGATACCCGCATCGTATGCGCGACCCATCAGGATCTGGAAGCGATGATTGCCGCCGCACAATTCCGCGAGGATTTGTTCTACCGGCTTGCCGAGATCGTGATCAAGATACCGTCGCTGGCCGAACGCGCAGGAGATCCGACTTTGCTGGCGAAGGCGTTCCTGAAACGGTTCGCGGCGGAGATGAACCCGCAGGTCACCGGCTTTGCCAAGGATGCGCTGGCGGCGATCGACGGGTGGGGCTGGCCGGGCAATGTCCGCGAGCTTGAAAACCGGGTCAAACGTGCGGTGATCATGGCAGACAGCAAGCTGGTCGGCGCAGAGGATCTGGATCTTGAGGGGAGCGGTGATGAAGAAGATTTGCCGCTCAACCTGAAATCTGCGCGCGAACAATCGGATCGCAAGATTATCCGCCATGCGTTGGCGCGCAGTGAAGGCAATATCTCCAGCACGGCGAAAATGCTCGGGATCAGTCGGCCGACGCTTTACGACCTGCTCAAGCAGTATGATCTGCACGCCTGAGCCTCTGGCGGTTCGGCGCTTTTCCGGAGGAGGGCTGGCGGCTATCCTGCTGGTCCTCGGCGCATGTTCAGAGCCGGCAGCCGAAATTCCGGCAGTGGAACGTGCCAAGCTGGCGCTGTCAGAGAAGGACGGGCTGGGCGCTGAAATCATCCTGCGCGATATGCTTGCGCGGGGCACTCCGATGCCGGAAATCTCGGCCTTCCTCGGCCAGGCTGAGCTGCAACAGGATAATGTGGAGGATGCGCGCCGCTGGCTCGAGGGCGCAGACTTTACCCCGGGAACGCGGGGTCTCGGCTATCACATGCTGGGCCGGGTCGAACTGGCGCAGGGCCACTTGCCCGAAGCTGGCAAGGCGTTCGATCTTGCGCTCCAATCCATGCCAGAGAATCCGGAACTGTGGGTTGATATCGGGCGCCTGCGATACCTCGGCGGCGAACACCGACAGGCAGTCGATGCGAGTATTCAAGCGATCGAACTGGGCCCGGAAAATGTAGCTGCGCTGCAATTCCGTACTCAATTGCTGCGTGATGCGGAAGGCCTGGCCGCCGCGCTGCCGCTGTATGAAGCGGCTTTGAAACGCAATCCCGACAGCCTGGTATTGCTGGGTGACTACGCTGCAACACTGGGCGAATTCGGCCGGTCAAAAGACATGCTGATAGTAGTGCGCAGGATGGTCGAACTGGACGAAGACAACCCCCGCGTATTCTTCCTGCAAGCAGTTCTGGCCGCACGCGGCAGCAAGTTCGACTTGGCGCGCAACCTGCTGATCCGCAGCGGCGATCTGGAGCGGGGCGTGCCGGCCGCCGCAATGCTGTCAGGCATCATCGACCTGGAAAAGGGCAATTACGCCAGCGCATCCCAGACGTTCGACAGGCTGGAGCGGCTGCAACCCGACAACCTCCGTATCCGCCTGTTGTTAGCGCGATCGCTCGCACTGGGCGGCAACCACCGCGAGCTGATCTACCGGTTCAAGGACCGGGCGAGCACACCCGGCACGCCGCCATATCTGACCACGCTGGTTGGCCGGTCCTATGAAGCCTTGGGACAGCGGGACAACGCAGCACCCTTCCTCGACCTGGCGGCCAAACCCCGCGGGACCAGCCTGCGCGGCCTGCCGGCACAAACAACGCTGGATGTGGCGCTATCCCGCGGATCTGGCACCGGGCGCGACACAGTTTCACTGGTGCGGGGATTGATCGCCGCGGGGCAGGCCAGCGCGGCGGTCTCCAATGCCGAGGCGTTCCTGGCGCGTGTACCCGGATCCGGCGATGCGCTGGCGCTGGCAGGCGATACCTATCTGGCAGCAGGGCAAGGCGCTCGGGCGGCAGACTCTTACGCGCAAGCTGCGGCAATCCGGCAGACCTGGCCGCTCACCCGCCGGATGGTGGCCGCTGAAAACGCAGCCGGTCGCTTCCGGTCCGGGCTAACATTGCTGGAGTACCAACTGGCCGACAATTCCGCCAATTCAGAGGCGGCGGTGATGCTGGCCAGTGCAGATATGGTTGCAGGTAACGCGCGGAAGGCGTCGTTGTTGCTTGATCTGGCAATCGCCAATGGAGCCAGCCGTGATCCCAACGTCCAGATGCTGCGCGCGCGGACTGCGTCGGAATTGGGCGATATGGACATAGCGCGCAAGGCAGCGAGACGCGCGTATTCGCTTCAACGGATGAACCCGGACACAACCGCACTATTGGCCGAGATACTGACTGAAAGCGGCGAGGATAAAGCGCAAATTCAGGCGCTGACCCGCAAGGCGGCGAAACTGCGGTCACGCTGAGCGCGCTATCGAACAAGGGATTGTCGGGCAGGTGATTGTCGGGCAGGGCCGCGACGATGTTTTCCCGTATTGATCCCATGGTCCGCTTGCTGGTGCTGGCAACAGTGCTGGCGAGTATTTTTCCCGCGACGGGGCAATATCGCGACGCAGCGCAGGCAATCAGCAATTGCGCGGTATTCCTGCTGTTTTTCCTCAACGGAATGCGCCTGTCACGAGCCGATGTCGCCCGCGGAATGGTCAGCTGGCGCTATCTGTCGGTGCTTGCGATCTGGTCGTTCGGTGTTCTGGCGCTGGTCGGCATGGGGCTCGCCAAGGGGCTGGACGGGTTCCTACCGCCACTGGTGGCGCTGGGCTTCCTGTATCTGGGAACGCTGCCGTCCACAGTGCAATCGGCCACAGCCTATACTTCCATGGCGGGCGGCAATGTTGCCATCGCTGTCGTCGCGGCGGCGCTGCTCAATATACTCGGGGTGTTTGTCAGCGTTCCGATCTTCTCTGCTCTGGGCGGGGGCGCGGAAGCGGAATTGGGCACGAGCGGGTTGATCAAGATTTTCCTCATCCTGATCCTGCCCTTCGCATTGGGACAGATGCTGCAATCGCGCGGCGGGCAATTCGTCCATGAGCATCCGGTCCTGATCCGCTCGATGGACCGTGCGGCGATTTCGATCGCTGTCTATGTCGCGTTTTCCGGCGCGGTGGAGCAGGGCATCTGGGCGCTGCTGGACGCTGCCAGCTGGGCTTGGCTGCTGGCGGGTCTGAGCGGAATGCTAATTATCGCTTATGGCGGAGCTTGGCTGGTAGGCGGGGCAATGCGCCTTGGCCGCGCAGACCGCATCGCCTTCCTATATGGCGGTGCACACAAGAGCGTAGCGATGGGCGCGCCTCTGGCATTGGTGCTATTTCCGCCTCAGACAGCGGGGCTCGTGCTCGTACCGCTACTCATTTACCACCTGCTGCAACTGGTTGTGTCGGCGCCGCTGGCTACTCGCTTGGCAACACCTGCACGGTAGCTGTACCGGTGCGCCGGTTATGGCGGATGGACCACCATAGCGAAACTCCGATCAGGGTCGCGCCGATCAGGCCGGTAATTGCCTCAGGTATATGCACCACAGCCGATGCAAGCATGATCCCGCCAAGTGCGATAATCGCCCAGAAAGCGCCATGTTCGAGATAGCGATATTGCGCCAGCGTTCCGGTGCGCACCAAATGGATGGTCATGGAACGGACGAACATCGCCCCCACGGAAAGCCCGATGGCAATGATGATCATGTTGTTGGAAAGGGCAAAGGCCCCGATCACACCATCGAAACTGAATGAGGCATCGAGGACTTCGAGATAAAGAAATCCGCCCAGACCGGACCGGACAATTTCGCCCGCCGCTTTCTTCCGGGCCTCCCGCGCTTCGATAATCGCACCAATCGCATGGACCCCGATATAGGTCACCAGGCCGAGAACACCCGCCGTCAGGAATGTCAGCGCGTCATCTTCGGGCAGCATGGTCGATATGCCGTAGATCACTGTCAGCAGCAGTCCAATCTCGATTGCCGGTACGCTCGAAAACCGATTGATCAATTGTTCGACCTTGGCAATCCAATGCACTTGCTTGTCGGAATCGAAGAAGAATGTGAGGCCGACCATCGCCAGAAATGCGCCGCCGAAACCGGCGATGCCAATATGTGCGCTGGAAACGATTCGCTCATACTCTTCGGGATTGTTTAGCGAGAGAGTTACCGCCTCCACTGGACCAAGGTTGGCGGCAATCGCGACGATGGCAATGGGAAACACGATGCGCATCCCGAACACGGCGATGGCGATACCCCAGATGAGGAACCGTTCCTGCCACACCTCGTCCATTTCGCGCAGGACTGTCGCATTGACTACGGCATTGTCGAAGCTCAGCGATATTTCCAGGATCGAAAGCACCAACACGATCCACAGGATTTGCGCAGTCGCGGCAAAGCTGCCGGTGCTGCTCCAGCCATACCATGCTGCCAGCCCAAAACAGGCGGCAGTAAAGAACAACGAGAATTTGTAGTAGCGCAGGATCGTGCCCATTGGGGAGCCTTCTTCATTTCGGTTGGTTAAGCGCTTCAGGCAGGAGCGGCTGGGGCGTGGACACGGATTCAACCCTTGGGTTGATACGTCTGTTCCTCTCCCGGGAAACTGCGACTTCGGACTTCCTCGGCGTAGGTGGCCACGGTTTTTCCGATGATCCCGGCGATATCTTCATATCGCTTCACAAACCGCGGGACGCGTTCGAACATGCCCAACATGTCTTCAGTCACCAGAACTTGTCCATCGCATTGCGCCGAGGCGCCAATTCCGATGGTGGGACACGTCACCGCCTTCGTGACGTCAATTGCAATCGGTTCGACCACACCTTCGATCACAATCGCAAATGCGCCCGCATCATCCAGCGCCTTGGCATCGGTGACGATCTTGGCAGCCTCGCTGTCACTGCGACCGCGTGCGGCATATCCGCCCAGCACATTCACGGCCTGCGGAGTAAGCCCGACATGACCCATAACAGGAATGCCTCGCTGGTTGAGAAACGCGACGGTCTCCGCCATCGCTTCACCGCCTTCGAGTTTAACTGCGGCGGCACCGGTCTGTTTGAGGAGGAACGCGGCGCTTTCAAACGCCTGCCGCGGGGATGCTTCGTAAGAACCGAAGGGCATATCCACCACCACAACCGCGTGGTAGCTGCCACGCACGACCGCAGCACCGTGGTTGGCCATCATGTCCAGCGTCACTGGAATGGTGGAGGGAAGGCCGTAAATCACCTGCCCGAGCGAATCCCCCACCAGCAAAAGGTCGCAATGCTCGTCCAGTATCTGCGCCTGCCGCGCCGTATAGGCAGTCAGCATGACCAGCGGCTGCGCTGTAACCCCGTCCTGCTTGCGCGCACGGATTTTTGGGACCGTCAGGCGGCGCATGGGTTGCGGCGTCGGATTGGCGCGGCTGGTCGATGTATCGAGCTGGAAAGTCGTGGACATGGCGGCGGTTTAGCGGCGCAATTGAATAAACGCAAAGTCGATAAGTTTGCCCAACCACTCGACGTGCGGCGCAAATCATTGCAAAACCCGCAGCCAAGGTGATGCGGCCCGCAAAGTGGCGCAGAAAAATAGGGAAATAAGAAGAATGGTTGCAATGTCCGGTGCCGCAGGAAATGCTACGGTTGAGAGCAAGAGGGATGGTTGGTCGTCGCGTTCCGCTTTCATCCTGGCCGCAATCGGTTCGGCTGTGGGGCTGGGCAATCTGGTTCGGTTTCCGGCAGAGGCCGGGGCCAATGGCGGCGGCGCGTTCGTGCTGTTCTACATTTTCTGTATCCTGCTGATTGGTTTGCCGGTGCTGCTGTCGGAAACCCTGATCGGACGGCACGGGCAATCGTCCGCCACGGACAGCGTGCGCAAGATGGCGGCGGAATCGGGCGCATCGCGTTACTGGGAAGGGCTCGCAGGTCTCGGTGTCGCCTCTGCTTTTATGATCCTGGCATTTTACTGCGTAATCGGCGGTTGGGTGTTGTATTACATCGGCCTGTTTGTCGGTGATCTGTTCAACAGCGGCGTTGCGGGCGGGGCGCTGACCGGGATGACCGCCGGAGATATCAAGGCAATTTTCCCCGCGCTTCTGGAAAATGGCTTGTTGATGACCGGTCTGGATCTGATCTTCGTGTTGATCACCGTGTATTTCGTGGCCCGTGGGGTGTCTGGCGGGATCGAGATTGCGGCGGTCTGGCTGATGCCGGCATTCTTCGTTCTGTTACTCGGTATCACCATTTATGGTGCGTTCGGGGGGGCCTTTACCGAAACGCTGACCTATCTGTTCACCGTCGATTTTTCAAAGCTGACCGGCAGTGTGATGCTGGCGGCCGTAGGGCAGGCGTTCTTCTCGCTCTCCCTCGGGGTGGCAGGAATGATCACCTATGGTTCTTATGTCGGGCGTGACGTCAATCTGGCGGGCACATCGGCGATCATCGCTTTTGCCGATACTTCGGTCGCGCTGGTCGCTGGCCTATGTATCTTCCCGATTGTTCTGGCTGCCGGGCTTTCTTCCGAGGGTGGGCTCGGCCTGATGTTCGACACGTTACCTCATGCGTTCCAATCCATGCCTGCGGGTTCGGTGATTGGTCTCGGCTTCTTCATCATGGTTGGCTTCGCGGCGCTGACGAGCTCGGTTGCGCTGATGGAAGTTCCCACTTCTTGGGCGATGGAGAAATTCAAAACCCGCCGCATGCCGACCGCGATTGCGATTGCGGTTCTCGCGGCCCTGTTGGGTGCAGCGTCTGCCTTTTCAATGAATGCGCTTTCCGGCTTCCATCCGCTTGGCTTCATCCCTCTGTTTGCCGGCCAGGGTATCTTCGATACGCTGGATGCAGTGACGGCCAAATTGTTCATGCCGATCGGCGCGATCCTGACTGCGGTGTTTGTCGGTTGGATCGCGGACAAGCGGCTGATTGATGGTGAAAACGGGCTGGATGGCGGCTTGCAGAAATTCTGGCTGTTCCTGGTGCGCTGGCTGTGTCCGATAGTCCTGACGCTGATCCTGCTGGTGGGAATCTTCGGCTGAAGATTCCCGATTGCGGGTTTGGCAAAACAGCATAAAAGCGGCGGCGCAGACTGGCGGAACGGGTTGCTCGCGTTCCGAGTCTGGGGGATTACGACATCATGTTCCTAGACCGCGTTAAACCGCTGGACGCCATACTCGCGACCGCACAGAAAAAGTCACTCCATCGCACGCTCGGCTGGTTTCAGTTGATGCTTTTCGGCATCGGTTGCGTGATCGGCACGGGGATTTTTGTGCTGACGGCAGCGGGGGCACAAAAGGCCGGTCCGGGCCTGATGCTTGCGTTTTTGATTGCCGGAGCCGTGTGTATCGTTGCTGCGCTGTGTTACGCCGAAATTGCCTCGATGATACCGGTTGCCGGATCGGCATACACCTACAGTTACGCCACCATGGGCGAATTTCTTGCCTGGACCGTTGGCTGGGCGTTGATCATGGAATATGCGATTGCCGCCGCCGCTGTGTCGGTGGGCTGGTCAGGCTATTTCAGCGGAACTTTTCTAAACGAGTTACTCGGGGTTCAATTACCGCCCTGGCTGGCGGCCGGGCCGCTGGCTCTTGGCGGCGCGCCGGGCGGGCTGATTAACCTGCCAGCGCTGATCATCGCGCTGCTGGTTACCGGCCTGCTGGTGCTCGGCACTAGTGAAAGCGCCAAATTCAACGCTGTCCTGGTGTTGATCAAGGTAACTGCGCTGGCTGCTTTCGTGGGTCTGACGCTCATGAGTCCGGAATTCGACACAGCCAATTTCAATCCGTTCCTGCCTGCAGGTATTTTCGGTGGTTGGGGTACCGGGGTCGGCGCTGTCGGAGCGGCGGCGACGATCTTTTTTGCCTATGTCGGGTTTGATGCGGTCTCCACCGCAGCCGAAGAAACCAAAGATCCGCAAAGGAATGTTCCGATCGGTCTGGTCGGGTCACTTTTGTTCTGTACGGTTTTCTACATCCTTGTAGCTGCCGGGGCGGTAGGCACCATCGGCGGCCAGCCCATCATGGGCCCTGGCGGGGTTCCTTTCCCGGCCGGTTCGGAAGAGTTAGCCCTTCAATGCGCGATGGCGGAGCATGCTCAGGCACTGGTCTGTTCGAACGAGGCATTGGCGCATGTGCTGCGCCAAATCGGCTTCTCCGGCGTCGGCAATGCTCTTGGGATTGCGGCTTTCCTGGCGCTGCCTTCGGTGATCCTCGTGCTCATCTTTGGCCAGACCCGGATCTTCTTCGTTATGGCGCGTGACGGGTTGTTGCCTGAAAAGCTCAGCACAGTGCATCCGAAGTACAAGACACCGCACATCGTTACGATGCTGACGGGCGGCGCAGTGGCGCTCGGCGCGGCCTTCTTTCCGGTTGGTAAACTGGCGGATATTTCGAACGCCGGTACGCTGTATGCGTTCATGATGGTTGCGATTGCAGTGCTTATCCTGCGCTCACGTGATCCTGAGCGCAAACGCGCGTTCAAGGTGCCGGTAGTGTGGCTGGTGGCGCCCCTGACGATTGCCGGATGCGTGTTCCTGTTCCTCAACCTGCCAATCGAAGCGATGCTGTTTTTACCCGGTTGGGGAGTGATCGGGATCGTGATTTATTTTCTTTACAGCCGCAATAGCAGCCACCTTGGCAAGGGTATTGTCGAGGTGGTGGATGACATCGCAGGGGAAGAAACGCAGATACCGATCCATCCCCCAAAGCCGATTGGTGATTAGGCATTCGTGCCTTGAATCACCATTCGGGCCTTGAATAACAAAGGGCCGCCTCCTTCGGGAAGCGGCCCTTTTTATTGTCAATCGGTAGGTATTACAGCGCGGTTTCGGTGTGCTGCTTTTCAGCTTCGTCATGGACTGTGATGCCCAGCGCCATCTTGGCGGTGTTGAGCAGGCCCATATCGCCATTCCAGATTTCCGCTGAACCCAAGTCCATCCGCAGGAACAGGATGTCGGGATCGGTCTTGCCGCCGTCATACCATGCCTCGACGAAATTGTTCCAGAACTGCTCGAAGCGTTCCTTGCTGGTTTCGACCGTCAGATTACCGTTGAAGCGGGCAAACATGTCGTGGCCCTTGCCTTCGAAAGTGGCGGTTACCGGGCCGAGGCGGGCAAAGCTGCTGTTCTTTTGGGTGAAGAACCAGATTGAGCTGTTGGCGTCCTTGTCCAGCTGCGCGGTCATCGGCACTGCGGTGGATGGATCGCCGTCCAGCTGCAACATGACAAATGGCGAATCGGCCATCGACTTCCAGAATTTCTTCGTCAGCTCGTCAGCGTTTCCGGTTGAGTACTTCATGTTGGTCTCCTGATGGGTGTTTGAATGATATACGGTTTTGGGTGTTGGTTTGTTCCGGGATTTTCGGCAGATCGGGGCTGGGGATGGATGAATTGCATATCTGCAAAAAATGGAACATAAGTGGAACAGGCGAGTCGTCTTCTTATGCAAACCGACCTTGAACTCATGTCCGGCCCACCGTCATCCGGTGCGATTGCCGCTCTGCCCGCCACCACTCGCGGTGCCATCTCTGCGCGCCCTTCGGCCAAGTGGACCCCGGGAACAGGTGGCATCTATCATAGCGAGGTGTTCGCGGGTGGCCGGGATACCAGCGGGGCGGCGGCGGCGCTGGCATTGGCGCTGGATATGCTGGC
>JBFEKH010000011.1:0-42743 GCA_041552775.1 Allopontixanthobacter sp. | reverse complement strand
CTGTCACGGGCATCGCGCAAGGCCTCCCAATTGCCGATATCCGACCAGCCCATGTCGGCCGCGACCACCGCTGCGCTTTGGGTATTTTCCATTACTGCATAATCGACCGAATCCGGTTCGATCGCGCCAAATGTCGATGGGTCCGGGTGGAAGTACGCGCCATCCTGCGAACCCGCTGCGACCGATTGTGCGACCAGCCGAGCCATCTCTGGCCGGTGGCGGTCCAGTTCCGCCAAGAAAGCGCCCGCGCGGAAAGCAAAGATACCGCCATTCCAGCTATAGCCGCCATCCGCGAGGAATTGTTCAGCCTTGGCCCGGTCAGGCTTTTCGACGAAGCGCTCGATCCGGCACCCCGCTCCGGTGCCATCAATTTTTTCGCCTTGGAGGATGTAGCCGAATCCGGTCTCGGGTCGCTTTGCCTCGATGCCGAACGCTACCATCCAGTCATCCGCCGCCAATTTTGCGGCAGTCTCTGCGGCACGGGTGAAGGCGGCTTGGTCGGCGATGTGATGATCGCTTGGGCATACGAGCATGATCGCATCCTCCGGCAGGCGCGCTGCAGCCAGGGCTATCGCGGGTGCCGTGTTCCGGGCCGCCGGTTCGATGATTATCTGCAAATCCGCCACATCCGCAGATTGAGCGTTCACATGCTCCATGTAGCCGCGCCCGGTCACCACCACTGGGGCAGCAAAGATCGCGGGATCGGCGCAGCGGGCCAGGGTAGCTTCAAACAGGGTACCTTCGCCGACCAGCGGCAGGAACGGCTTCGGCTTTACCGCCCGGCTGCGGGGCCACAGCCGCGTGCCACTACCGCCACAAAGAATAATCGGTGTAATCACGGCGGTGCTACTTTCCAAAGTGCTTTCATTGGCGGCGATTGACGGCGCCGTTTTCAAGTCTGAGACCCAACCGCTCATAACCTGCAAGTTGCATCAAAACCAGCGTTGCTTCCAATAGAATGGCGCTGCAACCGGGTCACCATTGCGGTCAGTCGCCGGTTTGAACCTGAGGCGTTCAACCACCAGCTGGCACGTAATCCGGTCTGCTTCCGCATCCGGGCTGGCGCGGTAAATGCTGCAATTACTGGCCCGGCCATCAGTGCCGACGGTGACCTTCACAATCACTGCGTTGCCGCGCCTGGCCTGCCTGCCGCCTTCGGGCACGGGATAATCGCGCGCATTGTCGATATTGCCTGATACATGGACCGGCTTGGTCGCAGCTATGCCGCCCTGCCCTCCGCCGCCGCGCCCGCTGCCGGTACCCAACCCCGAACCCGCAGCGCCGGTACCGTCACCCTCCTCTTTCGCGCCGGAAGTGACGGCATCGCCGGTGGAGGACGCACGCGGTGCGGGCAGGTCCTTTTTCACCACCAACTTGGGGGTCGGCGCGGTTACCGGCTTGGGAACAGCCTGCTTGCCCGGATCGCCCGCCTCACCCTCGTCCGGATGCGATTCCGGCTCCTCCGGCGGATCGGGCGGCGTAGTGACGGTAACGGTGAAGGCCGACACCACCGATCGTTCGACACTGGCGGCAGTACCCGGGGCAAAGGCACGAACCAGTCCGTAAATTGCGAGCACATGCAACAATCCGATCAGCACCAGTGTTCCGGGCTTCAGCTTGCGCGATCTGGTGGAGAATTTACTGTCTGTTGCCATGCCGTATTCGAATTCCTGAGCCGGGAGATTCCAGCCCGCCGGCATTTTGCGCCGCCCGGACCCACTGATATTCCACTATAACCATCCTGTGAGAGGTTCGCCGCCGAGACAAGCGTGAAAAAGCTGCCGGGGCGCGTCCTGAAGGTCGGGCGAGCATTACCTGCCCACAAATGCAAACGGCGGCACCCGAGGGTGCCGCCGTCGCATTTTCCATTCTAGCCTGCGGGATTAGAATTCGTAACTGACGCCCAGCTGGATCTTCCACAGCGAGGAGCTGGACTGCACCAACGGATCACCGATACCCGAGTAGTTCGAGTACACATACTGGCCCGCCGAGTTGAAGTTCGCCTGGATCGGAGCTTCGGTATAGCGATAACGCTTGAAGACGTTCGAACCACTGTCGAGCAAATTCAGGAAGTTGTCGAAATCGGCAAACAGCTTGATCTTGTCATCGGTCAGGCCAAACAACTTGGCTGGGCCTGGGATTTCCTGGCTGAAGCGCAGGTCAAGATCGTAGAACCAAGGATTGGTGCAACTGTTGCGGGTAATCGTCTGACCCCGGAACTTGCTGATGCAATCATTGGCATTGATGAAGGCATCAAGGCCAGCTGCGGCTTCGGCTCCGGTCTGACCACCACCAGCGGCATAGACCACGTTGGGATCTGTCACACCGGTGGGAATGTACAGCAGCGAGTTGAAATCGCCGCTGGCGCTGTCGTTGAACACGCTCGACGTCACGTTGTCTTGGACGATCGAGTAAGGACGACCCGAACGGGCGACGAACACAAAGCCGAAGCTGGTTGCATTGTCACCGAAGAACTCTTCCCGGAAGTTCAGACCTAGGGTGACGTTGTGCTTGGTCTGGAATTCAGCCGTTGCAACATCGACATTCTGACGATCGAACGCGGCGACAATGTCGAAGCTCGAAGTTGCTGTGGAGCTGCTTGAGTAACGGTTGTTTTTCGCGTCAGTGTAAGCATAGCCGAGGTTGAAGTTGATTGCACCGCCATCGGTGAACACTCCGCGGCTCCAGTTCTTGGACACGATAACGGAAGCAATCTTGCTTTCGAAGCTCTTGCCATTGGTCAGCTGGATTTCATCGTCCCGGCTGGTGCCGAAGCAGGCAGACGTGACACCTGTATAGGTCGGCGGCGAACCACCCTGATTTTGCAGGACAGCGCTGCAGCCGGTCCGTGTCGGATCAATTGCGCGATAGATGGGACGGCCATCAACTGTAAAGCCATTGACGCCCAAACGCGAGTCAACGACCTGCGAAAGGTCAACGAAATCAACCGGGTTCACAAATTTACTGTAGATGAAATCAACATTCAGACGCCAGTCGCTGAAGAACCCGTTTTCGGTCCCAAACGCAGTCGAGAAGCCCAGGTTTGCACGCAAAACGGTGGGCATTTTGAAATCTGGGTTGGTAGATTGCGTGTCGGCTCCACCTTGAGCTGATTGCGCGCTACCCGCAGCGATTACACATGCCGGGATGCCAGTAAAGGTACCAGCCGGGGTCACGTCAACCTGTGTCCCAACCGGGCCGCAAGCTGCGTTGCCGGTCTGGCCGAAACCAACAGCAAAGCCGTTGTTGGAAAACGCGTTCGAGAAATACACTGCCGGATCGCCGCCAGTGAAGCGGCCAACGCCGCCCTTGATTTGCGTGTTGCTGAAGAAGCCGGAATTATCGACCTGGTAGGTGAAACCGAGACGCGGGAGTACCACTGGATCGATTTTGCCAAAGCTATTGGCATTGGTGAAGCCATAGCGAGCAACAAAGTTCGGGTTCTGGTCAGGCGCATCGCCCGACAGCCAGTCAACGCGGACACCGGCAACGATATCGAGCTGGTCGGTCGCCTGCCATTCATCTTGGGCGTAGGCGGTGAAGGTGTTACGCTTCCAGCTTGCCGCAGCATCGTTGATGTCGCCGCTGGCAGTGAAGTTGCCATAGGAACCTGCTGCAGTTCCGTTGACAATCGCATTACCGTTCGGGAACGTATCGGTACCCCTGGTCAGCAAGCCATTCGCGAAATCGGTCAGATTGGCGAAAGTCAGGGTCCCGGTGGAATTCTGTGCAAACAGGTTGAACACCTTCAGCTGGTTGAATTCACCGCCAACCGTGAAGGTGTGGTTGCCTGCGTTCAAACGGCCGAGTGCCTTGAACTGAGTAACCGTGGTCTTGAGATCGTTGGAAGTGCGCGAAAAACCTGGTCCAGCTACGATGGAACCGTTGTTACCATTGTTGCTGACGCCAACCACGATACGGGGGATGGGGCTGCCCGATTGTGCTTCGCCGCCGCCGACCGGGCCCTGAACGTCCTGCACAATAGCGCGCGAGGCCCGAATTTCGGTCGAGAATTTGTCGGACCAGTCCGAATACAGGCGCAGCGAATAATATTCACTTTCAGTACCTTCGTCTTCAAACGAATTCAGACCCGTGAACACTCGGCCCTGGCGCGAAAAATCGTCAGGCTCGACATTGGTTTCCTTGAGGTTCTGGTACGTCGCTTCCAGACGCTGGCCATCGGTGATTATCGCATCGAGACGGCCGAAATAACGTACACTGCTTTCTGGCAACGTCGTCGCGAGACCGCCGCTTTCGATGCCGTAAACGTCACTCAGAATCTGGGAAAACTGGTCGAACTGACCCGTGGTGACGAAATCCAGCTCGGTCGGATAGCCAGCACCTGGGGGGCCTTCTTCTTGGCTGTCAGCCAGATTGGTTTCTTCATAGGCACCGAAGAAGAACAGCCGATCCTTGATGATCGGACCGCTCAGTGTCGCGCCCCATCGCTTTTCCTTGTAAGGCTGGCCAGCAAAGCTTTGGCCGCCAGCGCTGTCACCCTGCAAGCTGTCGCTGGCATAAGTAAAGAATGCCGAACCGTGGAAATCATTGCCGCCGGACTTGGTAACGACGTTGATCGCACAGCCAGTGAACTGGCCGTATTGCACATCGAACGGTGCGAATTCGACCGATGTTTCGCGTACTGCATCATATGGCAATGGCAGCGAGTTACGGCTTGCGAAAGGGGTGCCGTTCAGGCCGAACAGGTCGGACTGGGCGATACCGTCAACCGTGAAAGCATTCGTACGGTCATTACCGCCGAGGCACGAAACGCGGTCAACGTCGTCAGAGCGGTCAAGGCTGACGCGTGGATCGAGACGGATGATGTCACGGACATCACGACTGATTGATGGGAAAGCCTCGATGGTTTCGGTCCCGAAAGATTGGCCGGGTCCAATCGCGCGCTGCGAGAGTTGGACGCGTGCGCCCGAAACGACGATCACGTTGCCTGCGCCTGCGCTGGCATCGCTGAGCATGAAGGAAAGCTGCGAATTACCTTGCAGGTTGATGTAGACGGCTTTGACCGTCTGCCCCTCATATCCTGGCGCGGTTGCAGTCACTTCGTAGGGACCGCCGGTGATCAGGCTGTCCACGCGGAACTGGCCATCATTGCCTGCCGTAAGACTACGCGACTGGCCGGTGCGGGTGTCGGTAACGACCACGGTTGCGCCAGGAAGCGCCGAACCGTCAGCGGCCGTGACCGTGCCTTCGATACCGGAGGTGATTTGCTGAGCCATAACCGGCGCAGGCAAAACCGCTGCTGCGGAGAGGCTGACGACGCTAGCCGCCAGAAGATATTTGATTTTCATGTAGAGTTCCCTTGGGTGACGATCGCGAGATTCGAATTTGGCGCGGTAAATAATGAGGGGGCGTTATACGAATAGTCCGGCCCCGATAAGGGCGATGGACGACGCTAAGGAGTAAGTTTTGTTACCAAACAGTGACAATTTGCGCCGAACATATCCGGCGCGAAAAACTTGCCCGAAAAACCCAAGTTTTCTGCGGGTTTCAACGCTGTTGCTGCAATGCAACAATTTTAATTAATTTGATTTCAGATGTTACCGGCCTGTGTAAAAGCAGCGCGTCAGGCCAGATTGATCTCACGCAGACGCTGCAACAGGAACTCGTGACTCGAAATTGGCGGCGGAACTTCGCCTGCCGATTCGCTGTCGATGCAGCTGGGCAGGGTCTCGATCACATAGTCGGGCCGGAAGTGGAGGAAGAACGGCATGGAATAGCGCGCGCGGCGTGCCGCCTCCCCCATGGGATTGACGACCCGGTGAGTGGTCGAGCGAAGTTTCCCATTCGTCAGCCGGTCCAGCATATCGCCGATATTGACCACCAGCGCGCCTTCCGGGGGATCGACAGCAAGCCATTTGCCTTGCTGGGTCAGCAATTCGAGGCCTGCCTCCTCGGCCCCCAGCAACAGGGTGATGGTGTTGATATCGCCATGCGCGGCGGCGCGGATCGCGCCTTCCGCATCGGCGCTTTCCAGCGGCGGATAATGGAGCAGGCGCATCACCGAATTGCCATCCTCCACCGTGGCGACGAAGAAGTCCTCCGCCAGCCCCAGATGCAGTGCAATCGCGCGCAGGATCGTGTCGCCCGCCTTTTCGAAGGCGGCGTATAATGCGCTGAAGGTCTCCTCGAAGTCCGCAACCTCCGACGGCCAGACATTGGGTGCCATATATTTGGCAAGGGGATGCCCGGCGGGTAGATCGCGCCCGACATGCCAGAATTCCTTCAGATCGTGGACCTTGGCGTCTTTCGCTTTTTCGGTCCCGAACGGGGTATATCCGCGCGCACCGCCGCCGCCTTCGATCTTGTAGGCGCGCTTCACATCCTCTGGCAGCGCGAAGAATTGCTTCGACATGTCTTCGGCGCGCGCGATCAGGTCAGCGGGAATCCCGTGGTCACGCACCACACCGAAGCCGAATTCGGAGAAGCTGCGGCCCAGTTCATCGGCGATATCCGCCAAAGGACGCGCCAGCGAAACGGAGGCAATGGAATCGGGAGTAATGTCAGTCATCAGATGTCTCGGTTAAAAAATGAACAGCCCGGCCAGCGCCGCGCTCATCAAATTGGCCAGGGATCCTGCCGCCAGTGCCCTAAGGCCGAGCTTGGCAATCACGGGCCGCTGGTTGGGCGCAAGTCCGCCGGTCACCGCCATCTGGATAGCAATCGAGCTGAAATTGGCAAAGCCGCATAGCGCAAAAGTCACGATTGCACGGCTGCGCTCGCTTAGCACTTCGGGGCCTAATTGACCGAGCTCGATAAAGGCCACGAATTCGTTGAGCACGATCTTGGTGCCGAACAATCCGCCTGCCGTGCCCGCCTCGGACCAAGGCACACCGATCAGGAACATGAAGGGCGCGAACACCCAGCCGAGGATCTGCTGAAAGGACAGGTCGGGATATCCGAACAGGCCGCCAGCCGAACCCAGCAAGCCATTCGCCAGCGCCACCAGCGCAACGAAGGCCAGGACCATCGCGCCCACGGCCACGGCTAGCTTGACACCGGTCTGCGCGCCCTGGGCCGCGGCTTCGATGATATTGGCAGGCTTGGTGCCTTCTTCGAAAGTTTCCGCCATTTCGACTTCATGCGCCTTGCCGCCTTCGGTTAGCGCCGCCGGTCCTTCGGAGCTGATCCGCGCCTTGGGCAGCGCGATTTCGCCTTCGTTGACCGGCGGTTCCTCGTCCTCGTCCGGCATGATGATCTTGGCCATCAGGATGCCGCCCGGCGCGGACATGAAGGCCGCCGCCAGCAGGAATGGCAGATATTCGGACCCGAGCAGGCCTGCATAGGCCGCCAGGATCGTACCCGCGACGCCGGCCATGCCGACGGTCATGAGGGTAAACAGGCGCGCCGGCGTCAGCGCTGCCAGATAGGGGCGCACCACCAGCGGACTTTCCGACTGGCCGACAAAGATATTGGCTGCCGCGCCAAGCGATTCGACCTTGCTGATCCCGGTGACCCAGCCAATCGCGCCGCCGACCCAGCGGACCACGCGCTGCATGACGCCGAGGTGGTAGAGGATCGATACCAGCGATGCGAAAAACACGATAACCGGCAGAGCGCCCAGTGCAAAGGTGTTGGACAGCGGATTTTCCGCTCCGAACAGGAAGGCAGTGCCTTCATTGGCGTAAGACAGCAGCGCCGAAACCCCGTCGGCCATCGTGCGGATCACGCGGCGGCCGGTATCGGTGCCCAGAACCAGGAATGCCATCAGCAATTGCAGGCCGAAAGCTGCGCTGACGATCCGCAATTTGATCCGCTTCTTGCCGACCGACAGCAGAAAGGCGAGGAACAGGATTGCGACTACGCCGATCAGGCTGTTCAGGAAAAGAGGCATGGAATCTTTCGAGATGCGATCTGGAAGCGCTGCTATTCGTCTTTTGCAGCGCTAAGGTCAAATGGACTTATCAGCAGCGATACGCGCCGCGGCGCTTCCCTTTTAGGATAGCAGCCAATAGAAATCGCGCGATGAACAACACATCCACTGCGCCCGCCGCCGCTTCCGACGTTGCGGTTACGCCCTCCATTCCCCGCTCCCTGTTCGTATTCGCGCTGATCTATGGCGGGATGACGGTGATCGCCGGAGTGCTCGGCTTCAAACAGGTCGCGCTCGGGCCGTTGGCGGTGGAGGCCGGAATTTTCGCCTTCCTGATGCTGGTGGTGTTGTCGAGTACCGTCGCGCAATTGCATGGTCAGGCGATCGCCAACCGGATGGTGTTCTGGGGGTTCCTGCCGCTGGCCGGTTCGGCATTGCTGGTGCTGTTGGTGCTGATGTTGCCGCCATCGGCCAACATGCCGCCTGAAAACATCGCCGCATTCAAGCAAGTCCTGTCGCAAACCCCGCGGATCATGGCCGCCGGACCTGTTGCCTACGGTGTTTCGCTGCTGCTTAACGTGTGGATCTTCGAGCGGCTGCGCGGCAGCGGTGACGGAAACGGCAATCTCGGTATCATGATGCGCGGTGCGATCGCCTCTGCGCTCAGCCAGGCGATCGACACTTTGATTTTCGTGACGCTGGCGTTCTTTGGCGAGTTTCCCATTGGCTCGCTGATCGCGGGGCAAATGCTCGCCAAGGTCACGCTCAGCTTCGTGCTGGTGCCGTTCCTGATCACCTTTTTCGTCGGTTGGGCCAGGCGGCTGGACCAGAAGCCGCTCTAACTTGCGGACAGCACCGCCACACCACCTGGTGCCAGCGTCGGGCTGCCAAGCAACATCTCGCCGGTTATTGACGCGGGCAGCACCTGCGCATCGGCAGAATAGTTGAATACGAAGCGGTAGGCGGCGGTGCAGCGCATCCGCATCCCTTCGGGCATGGTGGCAACCTCCAGCCCGGCATCGCGTGCAGCGCGGGCCATGATCGCGTCCACGAATGCACCCTGAGGCCATGCCGCCAGATAACATACCGCGCCCTGCCGGTAGCTCGCAATGGCGCCGTCTTCCGCCACCATTTCCGGCTGCGCATCGGTAACGAGATGGTCGAGCCAATGGGCAATTTCCCAGCCGTCACCCGGATGGACAAGCCCGGGACGCAGGCTTTCGCTGCGCGCCACCGTGCCGCCGAACACCGTGCGCAAATTGCCCGGAGCCAGTCCATCCGGAATGGCGAAGTCCGCAGTCTTGCTGCCCGAACGCGGCCCGATCACCACTTGTCCGATGAAGTCCTTTAGCTGGACCGCCAATGCGGAGTCTGCAATCGGATGGCAGGGCAGCACTACAAGCGCGTAATCATCCAGCGCGGTCCCAGGCGCAACGATATCGACATTTAGTCCAAGCTTGCGCATCGCGGAGTAACAATGGAACGCGGCCCACAAGGCAGAGCGCCCTTCCCCCTGCGGCTGGACCTGCGTGACCCATTCGGATTCGTAGGCAAAGACCAGCGCTGCCTGCTTCACCGGCGCACCGAGCGGACCTAACTGCGCTATCTCTCCCGCCACTTGGGTGACTTCGGGCAATGCGGCGGCCGGCTGGCTGTCGGGCCGCAGCAATCCGGCGTGCATCTGTTCCTGCGCAAATGGGGCCTGCCGCCAACGGAAATAGCTGGTCAGTTCAGCGCCGTGGGCCATCGCCTCCAGTGTCCACAGCCGAACCATTCCCGGCAGTGGCGCGGGATTGTGCCGCGCCCAGTTTACTGGCCCGGGCTGCTGTTCCAGCACCCACCAGCGCCCGTCCTTCGCGCAGCCGCGATAGAGGTCGTGATGGAAAGCCGCGATGTCGGGATGGCCCTGCCGGGCATAGGCCAGCTTGTCCGCCGTGCTGAAGGGGAACATCTCGAGGAAGCCGAGCGGGTAGGAATCCCACCCCAGCACATCGAGCTGCGCGCCCAGCGCATGATGGTCATATTCGGTATAGAACCCCATGGCATTGTGGACCACGTCGCGTCCGGGCGATAGTTCGCGCAATATGTCCACCTGAATGCGGTCAAATGCGATGACCTGGTCGGACGAGAATCGGCGGAATGCTAGCCAATGCGCCGGATTGGCTTCGGTCACTGTCAGGTTGGGCAATTCGATCTGGTCGAAACTACGATATTCCATGCTCCAGAACACATTGCCCCAGGCCTGATTGAGCGCCTCTACCGATCCGTAACGCTCCGCCAGCCACAGCCGGAACCGGTCCCACGCCCCACTGGAGAAGCTCATCACCGTATCGTGACAGCCATATTCATTGTCGGTCTGCCAAGCGGTGACGGCGGGATGATGGCCGTACCGTTCTGCCATGGCCCGGGTGATCCGCGCTGCTTCCTGCCGATATCCTTCGTGACTGAAGCAATAATGGCGCCGCGATCCGAAATTGCGGACCTGCCCGCCACGGTCCACCGCCAACATATCGGGCATCCTGTCCAATAGCCATTTAGGCGGGGTCGCGGTCGGCGTACCCAGGATAATCCCCAGTCCTTCACCGGCCAGGACTTCGATTGCATCGTCCAGCCAATGCCACTCGAACCTGCCAGGCTCCGGCTCCATCCGGCTCCAGGCGAATTCGCCGATCCGCACGCGTGAAATACCCGCCTCCGCCATGCGGCGCGCGTCCTCGGCCCACATGTCGCGGGGCCAATGTTCCGGGTAATAACACACGCCCAACCGCATCGCGCCCGCCTGTTTCATGCAGTTTCCTCAAGCCAAACTGTCGCCTCCTCCACACAGACAGATTGGCAGCGCCAAATCAAGCGGCTACGTCCGCAAATTGGGGAG
This sequence comes from Allopontixanthobacter sp., assembly GCA_041552775.1. Classification (GTDB taxonomy): domain Bacteria; phylum Pseudomonadota; class Alphaproteobacteria; order Sphingomonadales; family Sphingomonadaceae; genus Allopontixanthobacter. Next base: position 32,037 of record JBFEKH010000011.1, on the reverse strand, counting down.
AGAGATATATGTTCGGGAACACCGCGCAGTTTACCAGCGGCCTGCAGGTCGCAATATTTCTTGGCCTGACTGCGCTGGTCGGATTGCTGACATGGGCCAAGGTCCGCAAGGCCAAACGGCACGACGGTTCCGAACAGGATGTCTACCTCGCGGGCAAGGGTCTGACCTGGGTGTTCGTTGCCGGTTCCATCACCCTGACCAATCTTTCGACCGACCAGTTGGTGGGCATGAACGGCAACCAGATGTTGTTGCTCGCCTGGTGGGAAATCGCCGGATTTGCCGGCCTGGCGATCCTCGCCTTCGTGTTCGTGCCGCTATATTACCGGTATAATTGCACTACTGTCACCGAATTGCTTGAACGGCGATACAATGGGCGCTCGATCCGGACGCTGATTTCGGCGCTGTTCCTGCTCGGCAATGTGCTGATCTACCTGCCCGCGGCGCTGTATAGCGGCGGGTTGTTCCTGCAATCGCTGTTCGGCGCTACGGTCCCGCTGCTGGCGTTTTCCGCAGGACTGGCAATCGTCGGCGCGGCCTATGCGATTTTCGGCGGACTGCGCGCAGTCGCGGTAATGGACACGTATTCCGGCATCGGCATTTTGGGCCTCGCGCTGCTAATCGTATTTCTCGCGCTGCAAGCGGTGGATTTCGACATTTTCACCGGCGTGCCGATGGAACGCCTGTCCATGGTCGGTGCGGCGGATTCGCCAATCCCGTTCCATACATTGTTCACCGGAATGCTGTTCATCCAGATCTTCTATTGGTCCACCAACCAGAACATCACCCAGCGCGCGATGGCCGCCCCAACCGTGGCCGAGGCGCGCAAGGGCGTGATGGTCGCCGCGCTGATCCGCATCCTGATCGTGCCGCCGATCGTGGTTCTGCCTGGCGTGGTGGCGTATAAATTGTTCGGCGATGTGGGCGATAATGCCTACGGGATGCTGGTGGCAGAAGTGATGCCGGGCTGGCTGGCAGGGGCCTTCGCCGCGATGGTGGCCGCCGCCGTGATCACCACTTTCAGCGCGGTACTGAATTCCACTGTCGCGCTCTATTCGGTCGATTTCCACGAGCAGTTCGTCGGCAAGGTCACCAACCACTGGAAACTGGGTGCGGTTATTTCCGTGGGGGTGACCGCCCTGTCGATCCTGCTGGTGCCGATGTATCAGAATGCGGAAAGCATCATCAATTTGCTGCAACAGTTGAACGGTCTGCTGTCGATGCCGATCCTATCCGCCTTTGTGGCCGGATTGCTGTTCCGCAATGTCGACGCACGCGCTGCCATTGCCGGAGTTGTCTGGGGCGTATCGCTATATGGCGCGTTCAGTTTCTGGCTGGAACCTGCTGGGCTTATCCCGATGCATTACATCGATTTCATGGTGGTGACGCTGGGGACATCAATCATCGCAGCGCTGGTGTTCAACCGTGCCGTGTTGGGCAAACGGGCTGAATTCCTCGGCCTCAGCACATTCAGGATGGGCGGTGAAATTCCGGCTGCCCAGACGTAAGGCTCAAATCAATCCGCGGGCGTGCCAGTGATCCAGCCGCTCTACTGGTTCGCCGTTGTCCAGCGACAATTTGGCAAAGGCGCGGGCCTGCGACAGGAATATCTTCCCGCTGAGTTCATCGGGGAAATGGCTGCGTTCCAGCCGGTCCATAACCGGGCCTTTCACTTCCGACAGATGCAGCGCAATCCCGCCATCGGCGAGTCGGTGGTTGATCGCCTCAAGGCTTTCCAGCGCGGATGCGTCGATTGAATTGACGGCGGAACACATCAGGATGACGTGCTTTACCAGCGGCTGGTCGGCCACCCGCTCCAGCACATATTCTTCCAGCCAGCGGGCGTTGAGATAGGTCAACCCCTCGTCGATCCGGATCGACAGGACATGCGGTACGGTAATCACCTGATGCCGCTCAACATTGCGGAAATGCTCGGTTTCTGGAACTCGGCCCACCACGGCGGCATGAGGGCGCGATGCGCTCCACAGATACAGCAACAATCCAGCCGCCACGCCCGCGATCACACCGCTTTCCACCCCTGCCAATAGGGTCACCGAAATTGTCGCCGCATGGGCGGTGAAATCCGCCTTGGAATAGCGCCATAGTTTGATGGGGGTTTTCAGATCGACCAGGCTCAGCACCGCAACAATGATCGTCGCGGCCAGGGTGGCAACCGGCAGGTTGAACAGCAGCGGTGTCAAGAACAGCGATGCCAGCGCGATGCCCACCGCCGTATAGGCCCCGGCGGCTGGGGTCTGCGCCCCGGCATCGAAATTCACCACCGAACGGGCAAAGCCGCCGGTGACGGGGTAGCCGCCCGAGAATGCGGCGGCGATGTTGGATGCGCCCAACCCGACCAGTTCCTGGTCAGGCGCGATCCGTTGGCGGCGCTTGGCCGCAAGGGTTTGCGCGACTGACACGGATTCCACGAAGCCGATGACCGAGATCAGCAGGGCCGGGACCACCAATTGCCCCCACAGGCCCACATCGAAGGAAGGGACCGCGAACGGCGGCAGCCCCTGCGGAATTGCGCCAACGATAGACACGCCCTTGTCTGCGAGACCAAGCGACACCACCGCGATGATGGTGACGATGACAGCCAGCACGGGGCCTGCCTTGGCAGTCATTTCTGCAGCCCTGTGCTTAAGGCCAAGGCGGACAAGCAGCGGCTTCAATCCTCGCCGCACCCAGAACAGGAACAGGGTCGCGCCTGCGCCAATCGCCAGCGTCGATAAATTGGTCTCACCGATATTGCGCGCGAGCCCCGCCAGCATCGCGGGCCAGGTATCGCCGCCGCCCGAAATGCCGAGAATATGCTTCAACTGGCTGGTGGCGATCAGGATACCGCTGGCCGTAATGAAGCCCGATATTACCGGATGCGAGAGCAAGTTCGCGAGAAATCCCAGCCGCAGGATACCCATCACTGCCAGCATCACACCCGACAGCATGGCCAGTGTAATGGCCGCCTCAAGATATTCCGGCGTGCCCTGCGCCGCTACAGCGCCAGCGGCAGAGGCGGTCATCAGCGAGACAACCGCGACCGGTCCAACCGCCAAGGTCCGGCTGGTGCCAAACAGGGCATAGGCAATCAGGGGCAGTATCGAGGCATAGAGCCCGACCACCGGCGGCAGTCCGGCCAGCATCGCATAGGCCAGGCTTTGCGGGATCAGCATGATCGTGACGATCACAGCCGCCAGCATATCGCTACTTAATGTCAGGCGGTCATAGCTGCGGCCCCATTCGAGGATTGGCAGATAGCGGGCAAAGCGGCTCATGCGCCGCGATCAATCCGGGACCAGGCCAAGTTCGCTCGCGCGTTGCCAAATGCCCTCCGCCCGCTTGCCTGTGCGGCAAAAGCCAAGCACCGGGCCGTCGGACGCGCACATGATATCACCGAAGGCGCGTGCTTCCAGATCGGTCATCTGGCCGGGGACTATCGGCAGGTAGGCATAGCCTAGACCGAGCCGCTTGGCCTCGCCTGAAATCTGCTCCGATGTCGGCTGGCCTGCCTCCTCGCCATCGGGCCGGTTGTTCACGATGGTCGTAAAACCGCACCGGGCGATTTCGGCAAGGTCAGCAGGTTGCAACTGTCCGGTTGCGGAAAAGGAAGGCGAATATTGCGTAATGTCCATTGTCGGCTCCTGTTATCGGCCTGTGGCCCTTAGCTGCTTAGCGCGCCCGGTTTGCCGCGAAAAATCGACAGGTCGGTTATACTGTGCAGCCACATGCCCACCAGCATCGCGGCTGCGAAAGCCCATGTCTGCCACGCGCCCAGCACGAGCCCGGCCAACGCGGGCCCGGGGCAATATCCCACAAGCCCCCAGCCGATCCCGAAGATTGCTCCGCCGGCCAGCAATTGCCGATCGACCACGCGGTTTTCCGGTATGTGGAACGCAGTATGGAGCAGCGGTTCCTTAATCCGGCGAGTAATCAGATAGGCAATGGCGGACGGGATCAGTGCGCCGCCCATCACAAATGCCAGCGTTGGGTCCCACGCCCCGAACAGGTCGAGGAATGCAAGAACACGGGCCGGATTGACCATGTCGGACAGGGCAAGCCCCGCCCCGAAGATAATCCCGGTCAGCAGGGCGGCGATCAGGTTTTTCATGGCCTTAAACTCCAATCACATGGCGCATCACGCCAACCAGCAGGAACCCTGCACCCATGAAGGTGGCAGTCGCCGCGATCGAACGCGGCGAAAGGCGGGCCATGCCGCACACGCCGTGCCCGCTGGTGCAGCCATTGCCCAGCCGGGTTCCGAAGCCCACCAGCAATCCTCCGGCAATGATCAGCGGAACGGATGATGTCACGATCACTTGGGGTGTGCGCACAAAGGCGGACACGATCATCGCGCCAATCGGCAGGCCGATGACGAATGCCAACGCGTGCGATTGTTTCGGGCCGCTGTCGGCAATTCCGGTTGCGCGGGCCAGCATCCCGCTGACCCCGGCAATCCGTCCGGACAGCAGCAACAACAGCGCGGCAGCGGTGCCGATCAGCACGCCCCCGGCTAGGGCGACAAGCGGATTGAGCGGTTCCATCAGTTGTTCCTCACAACGTATTCTTCACAACGTATTCTTCACAGGGAATTCCTCGCGGGGAATTCCTCACAGGGCATTGAGCGGAAGTTTGAGATAACGGGTACCGTTTTCTTCCGGTTCCGGAAAATGGCCGCCGCGCATGTTGACCTGGATCGATGGCAGGATCAGCCGCGGCATGCCCAGTGTTTCATCGCGCAATTCTCGCATGGTCACGAACTCGTCCTCGCTCACGCCTTCGCGGGCATGGACATTGCCGGTGCGCTCTGCACCGATGGTGGTTTCCCAGGCGAAATCGGCGCGGCCAGGCGCTTTGTAATCATGGCACAGGAACACCCGCGTTTCGTCCGGCAAGGCCATCAGCCGCCTGATCGAACGGTACAGGATGCCTGCATTTCCGCCCGGAAAATCGGCGCGGGCGGTGCCGTAATCGGGCATGAACATCGTATCGCCGACAAACGCCGCATCGCCGATGATATAGGCCATGTCGGCAGGCGTGTGGCCCGGTACGTGTAGCGCGGTAAACGGGATCTCGCCCACCTCCATCCGGTCGCCATCATCGAACAGATGATCGAATTGCGAACCGTCGCGCGCAAACTCCGTGCCTTCGTTGAATATTTTGCCGAAGACATTCTGCACCGTCAGGATTTCACGCCCGATCGCCAGCTTGCCGCCCAGCTTTTCCTGCAGGTAGGGCGCGGCGGACAAGTGATCGGCATGGGCATGCGTTTCCAGCAGCCAGTCCACGGTCAGGCCATGTTCGTGCACATAATCGAAGATCTTATCCGCAGAACGGGTCGAGGTGCGGCCCGATGGCTGATCGAAATCGAGCACGGAATCCACGATCGCGGCGCGTTTCAGGACCGGGTCCTGGACGACATAACTGGCAGTGAAGGTCTCCTCGTCGAAGAAGGCCTGGACGATGGGGCGATGAACACCGCCGCGCAGCGCGCCTTTGACCTGCTCCTGCACCAGTTTCAGATGGGGGTCGGAATGCATGGCTGAATCCTTTGCTTTGTATTGAAAAATAATGGGATACGGTTGGGGTGCATTAAGGACAGGTCCTTATCCTGCCGTCTTCGGATGGTAGGGGCCAATTTCAGGGCAAAAGATATCGTGCAGCAATTCCAGCACCCGCAGCGCGCGCGGATCAGCAATCCGGTAATACAGAGATTGTGCTTCCCGCCGGAATGCGACCAGATCCTGCTCGCGTAATTTGGCAAGATGCTGAGACAGGGCCGATTGGCTTAGCCCAACCCTATCCACTAGCGCCCCGACAGGCAGTTCCCCTGCCGCGGCAAGATGGCACATGATCAGAAGCCGCGGCCCATTGGAAAGCGCGCGCAGCAACGCCGCCGCCTCTTCGGAATTGGCGGTCATATCCGCCAGATCAATGGGCTCAATAGTCTCAATCATGTATCACATTATATGCACATAACCTAATTTAGCAAATGCTTATATTATATGCGGAGCTTTGCGTATGGCGGATCGGCCGTTGTCGGCATCAATTTGTGGTTCGCTGCGAGCTTAAGAGGGAATTACCGATGTCCGAAACAAAACCCCGCATTGTTGTTTTGGGCGGCGGCCTGGGCGGCGTCATCGCAGCCTATGATCTGGACGAGCAACTGCAGAATTCCGCCGAGATCACGCTCGTTTCCGATGCTCCGCTATTTTCCTTCACACCGTCCAATCCGTGGGTCGCGGTGGGATGGAGAGACCCAGCGGCAATCCAGGTCGATCTAGCCAAGGCGATGCGGCGCAAGAAAATCGGCTTTGTCACCCAGAAAGCGCTTCGGGTCGAACCGGACAAGAATTCACTGAGTCTCGCCGATGGCAGCCACATGCCGTATGATTTTCTGGTGATCGCAACCGGACCCGACCTTGCCTTTGACGAGATTGAGGGGCTTGGGCCAGACGGTCATACCGTCTCGATCTGCCAGACCGATCATGCGGCCCATGCGTTCGAAGCGTTCGAGGCATTCTGCGCCGCACCGGAACCGATTATAGTCGGTGCGGTCCAGGGCGCATCATGTTTCGGCCCGGCCTACGAATTCGCGATGATGCTCGATACGGAACTGCGCCGCCGCAAAATGCGCGACAAGGTGCCGATGACCTTTGTCACGCCCGAACCCTATATCGGTCACTTGGGCCTGGACGGGGTCGGCGACACCAAGGCGATGCTGGAAAGCGAAATGCGCAGCCGGCATATCAAATGGATTACCGATGCCCGGATCAACCGGGTCGAAGAGGGCAAGATGCAGGTATCGCAAATGCGCGATAGCCTGGACCCGGTGGTCCAAGACCTGCCGTTCGGTTTTGCCATGTTATTGCCGGCCTTTCGCGGGATTCCAGCGCTGATGGGCATCGAAGGACTGGTCAATCCGCGCGGTTTCGTGCTGGTTGACGAACACCAGCGCAACCGCGCATTTCCCAATATCTTCGCGCTCGGCGTATGTATCGCGATCCCGCCTGTCGGGACCAGTCTGGTGCCGGTTGGCGTGCCCAAGACCGGCTTCATGATCGAAAGCATGTCCGCCGCGATTGCGCATAATGTCCGCGCCCTGATACTCGGGCAGGAGCCATCTGCCCGGGCCAGCTGGAATGCGATCTGTCTCGCCGATTTCGGGGACGACGGAGTGGCCTTCGTGGCCCAACCGCAAATCCCGCCGCGCAATGTCAATTGGGCATCCCAGGGCCGCTGGGTCCATTATGCCAAGATTGCATTCGAGAAATTCTTCCTGCGCAAGGTTCGCCTAGGCCAGACCGAACCAGCCTATGAAAGACTGGCACTCAAAGTGATGGGCGTGGAAAAGCTCGAAAAATCCGCTTGAAGCCTGCCCTTACCCAGCCCCCTATCTCCTGATGCAGCGCTGTTCCGTCCTTCCATAAAAAACCACCCCGATCACGTTGGATCGGGGTGGAATGTAGGTGGGATCAGGTCGCAATAATCCACCTACGAGGATTGCTGCCGGTCCCTCGGCGGGGGAGTCAGGTAGACCGGCAGCAAAGACGTTCAGCTGGTCTTGGCCGCATCATTGATCGGGATGCTGCGGGCAGATTGCTTGTTTTCCTTGTCACGGGGAATGTCGATCATCAGCACACCGTTCTTGGCATTCGCCTTGATGGATTCGACATCGGCATCGGCGGGCAGGGTGATGTGCCGTTCGAAACAGCCATAGGTGCGCTCCGAACTCGAATGCGAGCGGTCGCTCTCCGAATGTTCTTCGCGCTTTTCCCCTTTTAGGACCAGCATGTCCTGCTGAACCGACAGGTCGATATCGTCGATATCGATGCCCGGTACTTCGACGGAAATCTTGTAGGCCTGGTCATTTTCGATCATTTCGACAGCCGGTATCGGCATCGAAAATGCTGATCTGGATGCGCTTTGAAGCGAAGGAAATCGGGCCGGGAATTCATCGAAAATATGCTCGACCTCGTCGCGTAATTTCGAAAACGGTTCGATCAAGTGATCGGTGAGATGTTGCCGTTTACCTTCGGGCTTCTGGCGAATAAGGGACTGCTGGCTCATGAGAATCTCCTAGGGTTCAAAAGGGGGGGTGGATGTCGAATCGAGAGATAGGATAATCTGCATTTGCGCGTGATACGGAAACCTCCGTAAAGTTTGCCCCGCCCTATGCAGTTAGGGAGATGTACCTAGAGAGTAAGCAGTACTGGGGCCTTATTGTTGGCTTTTCATGCGCGCGAATACTGGGCGTATGCTTCGGCAAGATCGACAGGCTTCAAGTTGAGTGAATAATGACGCGATGTAGTATATAAAACAGACGGCCAACCCGCATCTATGGAGCGAGGTAAACGATTTGAAGAACAGGGGACCAACCGCAGACACCGCCGCTCTCGATAATTTTGGCGGCCTGGAAGACCTGCATGCTCTGATCGATACGGTGCCCGACGCGATGATCGTGATCGACGCCCAAGGGAAAATTCTGTCCTTCAGTCAAGGCGCAACCCGGATGTTCGGCTATGCCGAAGCCGATTTGATCGGGGAGAATATCAGCGTGCTGATGCCCTCCCCCGACCGGGAACGCCATGACCGCTATATCTCGCGCTATCTGGAAACCGGCGAGCGGCGCATTATAGGCATCGGCCGCGTGACCACCGCACGGGCCCGTGACGGGTCGACGTTTCCGGTGGATCTGTCGGTGGGTGAGTTAATCATTGGGGACCGCAAAGTCTTTGCGGGGTTTATTCGCGATCTGACCAGCAGCCGCCATACCGAACAGCAGATGTCTTCCCTCCAGGCAGAGCTAGCGCATGTCTCGCGTATTTCCGCCATGGGAACGCTGGCGACTTCGATCGCACATGAACTGAACCAGCCACTTACCGCGATCACCAATTATGTAGAAACTGCGCGGGACCTGCTGGATGATCTCAGCCCCGAGAACATAGGTCATATTCGCGAGGCGCTCAGCGAATCTGCAGCAGAGACCGTCCGCGCCGGACAAATCGTGCAGCGGCTCAGAAATTTCATTTCGCGCGGCGAGGCCGTCCGCGAATTCACCAGCCTGACCAGGCTGGTGAAGGAAGCAAGCGCACTTGCGCTGATCAATGGTGACGGCCGTAATGTCGATTTTGATGTCGCTCTGGATCCTGACTGTGACCGGGTGCTGGTGGACTCTGTCCAAATCCAGCAAGTTCTGCACAATTTGATCCGGAACTCACTGGAAGCGATGAAGAGCAGTCCGATCAAGCAATTGACGATCAGCAGCCAGCCCTACGGCACCGACATGGTGCAGATTACAGTCAGCGATAGCGGGCCCGGTTTGGACAAACATGTGGCGGAACGATTATTCCACCCCTTTGTCAGCACGAAGGCCAGCGGCATGGGTCTGGGCCTGTCGATTTGCCAGACCATTATCAATGCCCATGACGGACAGATTTGGGCGAAGCCATCGGAAATGGGGGGTACGGATTTCTGCTTTACCCTGATTGGCGCAGGAGCAGACGATGAATGAATTTCCGGTGTATCTGGTTGACGATGACGACGGCGTGCGCAGGTCGATTGGATTCATGTTGAAAACGTCCGGCTACAACGTTCAGCCGTTCGAATCCGGCGTACAATTTCTGTCCCGAGTGAAACATCTGGATCCCGGATCGATCCTGCTCGACATCAGAATGCCGGAAAAGGACGGGTTGCAGGTCCAGGCGGAACTCAACGAGCGCGGGGTGACTTTCCCGGTCATCATCATGACCGGCCACGGCGACATCGATATGGCGGTCAAGGCAATGAAGGCCGGAGCCGCCGACTTCATCGAAAAACCGTTCGAAAAAGTTTCCATGGTCACCGCATTGCAACAGGCGGGACACCGGCTGGCCGATGATGGCCGGCGGCAGGCAAGCCGCGAGGCAGCGCAGTTGCTGCTCAACGCCCTGACCCCTCGGGAACAGGATGTGCTGCAAGGCCTCGTCAAAGGCCATCCGAACAAGACCATTGGATACGATCTTGGCATCAGCCCGCGCACGGTCGAGATTCACCGCGCCAATCTTATGCAGAAGGTAGGCGTGCATTCCCTGTCAGACTTGCTGCGCATTGCCTTCGCTGCGGGTCTCGGCGACGGCGAGTAGTCCGCCCGGCCAGCGGTTCAGACCGTCGCTGCGCTCACCACGTGAAATGGAAGGGGCGTACCGTCCGCTTCGGTCAACACCAGATATTCTCCCACCCGGATCGGATGATTTTCCATCTGGAAGATATTTGCATCATCATCTTGACCCACTACATAGGAAAACACCCAGCCCTTCCCGGATTTCAGAACATGGCCTGACTGGTCTGGTTCACTAGGCCAGAAACGCCGCACGGTTGCGCGCGCCGGATTTTTTGCGCGGGCAGCTTCGTCAATCAGGCCGCTTTCGTCCAACGGCAATCGGATCAGATAAGACCGGCTGGGCGACCCATGCGGGAAGTCATCTGTTCGGGCCAGTTCGAGCTTTACAATGTACCATTCGCTCATGTCCTGACCACTCCAGTTGAGGCATGCGATTCTCACGTGGGCGGCGGCCGTTGCGAATACGCAAAGTTACGGAATCGGGGTCAGGGTATTTGCGTAGATACCTCGCCTGCACGTGCCTTATTCTCCTTTGCTTGTCGTTGATTACCCAGACCAGCGCTGGGCGTTCAGGGGAAGGAAGAACAATGCGCTCGATCATTTTGCATATCCACGAAGATGACTGTCTCGAAGCCCGATTCCAGGCTGCGCTTGATCTGACGCGACATTTCAATGGGCACTTGACCTGCCTGCAGGCGATCCCTTTCGAATTCGGTGTTCCCGGCGATTTCTATGGCACGCTGGCCGCCCAGATGGCGGTCGAATTCCTTGAGCAGGCCGCGAAGGTCCGAGAGGAATATGAAGCGCGCCTGTCCAACGAGGATGTGCCATTCGATTGGCAGGTCAGCGAAGGCGCCGCGACCAGGCTGATCGCCAGAAATGCCCCCCTCGGCGATATTATTGTGGTGGGCGCGCGCAATCCTGTTGGCAGCAAGGACACGCCATCAAGGCTGGTGACTGACCTGATCGGCACCCTGCGTGCTCCGATGTTGGTGGTGCCGCCCTCCCTCAAACCCCTCCAGTTCGAAGCGCCTGCGGCAATTGCCTGGAACGGTTCGGCAGAAGCTGCCCATTCGATTGTCGGCAGCATGCCATTTTTGCATGCGGCGTCGGAAGTTCATATCCTGGTGGTGCGTGAACCCAAGGAAGGGGGACTCTATTCACTGCCGTCACTTTCGGCCGCAGAATATCTTGCGCGCCACGGCATCGAGGCGGAAATAATCGACATTCCGCATAAAGATGGTGACGGCAGTTCGATCGCGGAAAAGCTAAGCAGTGCGGCGACCATTCGCAAGGCTGGGGTCCTGGTCATGGGCGCCTATGGCCATTCCCGGCTGCGGGAACGCGTGCTGGGCGGCGTGACCCGGCAGATGATGAAGGATCCTGCGCTGCCCCTGTTGCTGGGCCACTGATCATGACTGGCAGGGCATCCTGACATAATTTGCCCCAAGCAAACATTCGAAATGCAAATTTCGTCCAACTATGTATGCTGCTCCCCAACAGTCAATTGGGGGGACCGAATTGAGGCCAGGCGACCATCCCTTGCGGTAATGGGCCGTCGACGAAATGCATCCGCGCCGGTTCGCGCCGGTGTCATCGCATTGCGATATTTATCAGGCGGTCCGGCTGATCGAAACTCCGGATCGCGATCAGGAAGAACGCATGCTGATCGGCGACAAGCCGGCGTTCGAAGAATGGCGATTGGCCTCCCGCGATGCGACCGGCCATCACAAATCGGGCATCTATTTCCTGTGGGAACGCCACACCGAAGCAGGGACCCTGGCGCTAATTTTTCCCGCTGACTGCTTACCGGTCAGTATTGACCTGCAACCCATTTGTGCCGCACGCTGCGCATGCACGCTCGAAAATCGGCGGCATGGAGAGAGACATAATGGGCAAGGGCAAGTTGATTGCATCGGTCGGTGCAGCCGCCGTGGTACTGGGTGCTGGCGCCTATTGGCTTTCCCGTCCCCCAATTGCCGATCCCGCTGAAGTCACCAAAGCCGAGGCGGCGATTGCCCTGACCGAATATCCGGAAACTGTCCTGTGGGGCGACACCCACCTGCACACCGACAATTCGATCGACGCATTCGGTTTTGGCGTCCGGCTCGGCCCCGAAGAAGCGCTGAAATTTGCGCGCGGTGACGAGGTTACATCCACGACCGGGATCAAGGCCAGGCTGGCCCGCCCGCTCGATTTCCTGGTGATCGCCGATCATTCTGACGGGCTCGGCGTTATGCGGCGGATATATGACGCGCCGCGTATCGCGATCCGCGATGAAACGCTGCTGCGCTGGTACGACATGATGCACGAATCGCCGGAGCAATCGACCCGGGCGACCGCAGAACTGATCAGCGCGGCCGGCGCCGGGACTTTGCCCAAGGCCATGTTGGACCCGGTGCGGCAGAAAGAAGCCGCGACCGATATCTGGAATGCGCAGCTCCGCACGCTCGACCGCTATTACCAGCCGGGCAAATTCACCCCGCTGGCCGGATTTGAATATACGCTGCAACCCGACGGCAATAATCTCCACCGCGTGGTGATGTTTCGCGACGGGATTGACCGCACGTCCAAGGTTCTCCCCTATCCGGGCCTGACGACATCGCCGAGCGGCCTGTGGGACTATATGGACGCTTATGAGCGGGCAACGGGCGGCAAGGCTCTGGCCATTCCGCATAATTCCAACCTGTCCAACGGTCTGATGTTCGAACTGACTGATGCCGGGGGCGGGCCAATGTCCGCTGAGTATGCGCGGCGGCGTGCACAGCATGAACCGGTGGTGGAAGTCACGCAGATCAAGGGCGACAGCGAAGCGCATCCGTTCCTCTCGCCCAACGATGAATTTGCGGATTTCGGGATCAAAGGTTGGGAGATTGGCAATCTCACGCTTTCGCGTTCCAAGACCGATCCGATGCTTGCCGGCGAATATCTGCGCGAGGCATTGAAGCGCGGCCTTTCGATCGAAGAACGCACCGGGGCGAACCCGTATAAGTTCGGGATGATCGGATCGACAGATAGCCACACCGCGCTGGCGACCGGCGACGAAGACAATTTTTTCGGCAAACATACTGGAAATGAACCCAGCGCAATACGCGCCAACGCGCCGCAGAACCTTGGCACAAGGGTTGGCCGGTTCGGTTGGAACTACCTCGCGGGAGGATACGCCGCAGTCTGGGCGCGGGCCAATACGCGGGCGGAGATCTTCGACGCGATGATGCGGCGCGAGGTCTATGCCACCACCGGCCCGCGCATGGTGGTGCGGTTCTTCGGCGGGTTCGATTTTGCCAACAATGCGTTTGACGGGGACTGGGTGCGCGCGGGTTACAAGACCGGCGTACCGATGGGCGGCGAGTTGGCGGACAGCGGCAAGGCGCCGCGTTTCCTGGTGTCTGCGCTGAAGGACCCTGACGGTGCCCATCTCGACCGGGTGCAGATTATCAAGGGTTGGACCGAAGCGGACGGCACCACCCGCGAAAAAATCTATGACGTGGCCTGGTCGGACAGCGACAAACGCCGCCAGGTAAACGGCAAGGTGCCCGCAGTGGGCGATACGGTGGACCGCAAGTCAGCCAGTTACACCAATTCGATCGGCGCAGCGGAATTGCGCACGGTCTGGACCGATCCCGATTACCGGGCGGGCCAGCGGGCATTCTACTATGTCAGGGTGCTCGAAATCCCGACCCCGCGCTGGCCATTGTTCGATGCCTTGCGTTTCGAGATGACCCTCTCGCCGGAGGCAATAGCCGATGCGGTGGCGCAGGAACGCGCCTATAGCTCGCCGATCTGGATCGGCCCAGCCAGCTGATGCGGCTGCCCGGTTGGATGCGCGAGCCGATCGTCCATTTTCTGGCGGCGGCGGCGATATTGTTCCTGTATTTCGGATGGGTGGGCGAACCTGCCGATCCTGCCAGCCGGTCGATCACGATTACGCGCGAAGACCGGGCTGCGATGGCGCTGCAGTGGGAACGCACCATGCAGCGCCCGCCGACCGATGCCGAGCTGAACAACATGGTCGAGACTTTCCTACGTGAAGAAGTGCTTTACCGCGAGGCGATCCGGCTCGGGCTCGACCGGGATGATCCGGTGGTGCGCAAACGGCTTTCGAACAAGATGGATTATCTGGCCGCCAGCATGGCCGAAACGGCGGCGGTATCGGATGCGGCGCTGGCGGACTGGCTAGCGGCCCATCCCGAACGCTTCGCCCCTGATGTGGGCTACAGTTTCGACCAGCTGTATTTTGCCGAACGCGGCGCGGCGCAGGCCGCGCTGGAGGGCGGCCGTCCGGTGGGTGAGCCGATCTCACTTCCCGCGTCATTCGAAAATTCAGGCCGGACTTCGATGGAGGGGCGGCTTGGCCAAGCGTTCACGGTAGCATTGGATGATCTTGAGGTGTCGCAACTTTGGGCCGGCCCGGTCGCGTCCGGATTTGGCTGGCATCTGGTCCGCCTTCGGGCCCGTACTGTCGGCACACCGCCGAAATTGGCGGACATCCGCGATCAGGTGGAGGCCGACTGGCGCAGCAGCACCGAAGCGCAGCGGCGCAAGGACGCCTATCAAGTGCTGCGCGATGCCTACCGGGTGAGTGTCGAAAAATGAGGCTGCTGGCGAGGTTTCTCGCACTGCTGATGCTGTATCTGCCGGTGGCCGCACATGCCGACGAACTGCGGCCCGGATATCTCGAATTGACCGAGCAGCGCGCCGAGGATTGGCGGATCGCATGGAAATTGCCCCTGGCTCAGCCGCCGACGGGCGCAATTGCCGCGCCGCAACTACCCGGCAATTGCCGCTACACCGGCGAAGTGAAGCAGGGCTTTGTCGGCGGCGCGATCCTCGGCAATGCGCAGGTCCGATGCGCTGGCGATCTTGCTGGCGGGACCATCGGTATCCCGGCCCTGTCCGGCCCCGGCGATATGTTGCTTCGCCTCGCCCCGCTGGGCCAGCCGATACAGGTTCACCGCCTGACCGCCGCGCAGCCAGTCGCCACCATTACCGGCCGGGCGAGCACCTGGCAGGTTCTGGGCAGTTATTTCCTGATCGGCGTGGACCATATCCTGACTGGCTGGGATCATCTGCTGTTCGTGATCTCGCTGGTCCTGCTGCTGCGCCGTCCGCGCGCGGTGGTGATGGCGGCAACCGCATTTACGCTGGCCCATTCGCTGACGCTGGCGGGCGCGGCGCTGGGTTTCCTGTCAATGCCGCAGCGACCGGTGGAGGCGCTGATCGCGCTGTCCATCGTGTTTCTGGCAGTCGAGATCGTCCGCAAACCCGGCACTGCGCCCAGCCTGACACTGCGGTTCCCATGGGTAATCGCGCTGCTGTTCGGCCTGCTTCACGGGTTCGGATTTGCCGGAGCCTTGGGCGCAATCGGCTTGCCGGAAGGAGACATCGTTCCGGCATTGCTGGCGTTCAATGTCGGCGTGGAAGGCGGGCAGCTTTGCGTCATCATCGCCGTTCTGGCCGGGCTGGCCGCTTTGCGCAAAATGGCGCAGC
Organism: Allopontixanthobacter sp.; assembly: GCA_041552775.1. GTDB lineage: Bacteria > Pseudomonadota > Alphaproteobacteria > Sphingomonadales > Sphingomonadaceae > Allopontixanthobacter. The sequence continues at coordinate 16,451 of JBFEKH010000011.1, read as the reverse complement.
CCGCACTGCTGCCCGGCATCCGCTTCGCCGCTTACGCAATTGGCATCACCAGCGCATATTGGCTGGTGGACCGGATCATCATCTGACCGAACAGAGCCGGCAGCGATCTTCCACGGTCCTATTGCACAAGCGAACCGAGAAAGTCCGTACCCCCGCGCAGTGTGGTGAGCTTGCCGACATCAGCCTCGCTGATTTCCACCCCCAGCCGCGTACTCACGGCGACGACCAGATTGAAGATATCCATGGAATCCAAGTCCATCACTTCGCGCAGATCATCGTCATCGCCAATCGGCATGCCCGCACCTTCCGGTGCGATAGCGGCAATTTCTTCAAGGATCACGGCGCGCAGTTCATCTTTGGTCATAGGGCTTCCGGACGCTGGAGAAGTTCCTCTATCCGGCGCAGAAACAATGCACCCCGGTGCCCGTCGCTGACCCGGTGATCGGCTGCGAGCGAGGCGGACAGCACCGTGCGCACCGCCACAGCGTCCCCAACCGCCCATGCGCGCGGCAGGGGTGTTCCGAACCCGATTATCGCAACCTGCGGCGGGTAGATGACCGGCAGCAGCGCCTCCACCCCGCGGTCACCCAGCGCGGAAACGGTGACGGTCGGATCGCTGACTTCGGAGGATCGGAAGCCGCCCTTCCTGACGCGCCCGACCAGATCCCGCATTTTCACCATCAATTCGCCAAGCGGCAGCGTATCGGTGTCATGGATTGCCGGAGCAGCCAGCCCGCCGCCGCGGATTGCGATGGCGAGGCCGACATGGATGGCATCGCTGGGGGCATGATGTCCCTGTTCGTAAAATCCGTTGAATTCGGGAAATACCCGCAGCGCCAAGGCAGACGCCTTCACCAGCAGCGCGCCAAGCAATATGCGTTCCGCAGGCGGATGACCGGAATTATAGTGCTCCAGCCATGATTGCGGGCCGGAAACATCCATGGTGTGGGTCAGGTAATAATGCGGAATTTCGCGTTTCGACCTCTCCATTGCGGCAGCGATAGCCCGGCGCATCGGGGCCAGATCGGGGCCGGACGGGTGCATTGCAGGCTGCTCCGCCGCCTCGACATCGGCGCGGCGAATCTCGCCCGACGGGCCGGTGCCGGTGATAGTGCCAAGGTCGATGCCCTGTTCCGCGGCGAGGCTGCGCGCCGCGGGCGAAGCGCGCAGCAATGTTGTCGGTGCTGGAGGAGCAGCAGCAGGTTTGGTGACTTCAGGAGGCGGTGCTGACGCCGGATTCGGGACCGGCTCTCCAGCCGCTTCGGCATGAGGTGCCTGCCCAGCCCCGACAATCTCTGCCAGCGGCGTACCGACCGGGACCTTTGTGCCTGGCTCCACCAAAATGCGGTCGATCCGGCCATCCTCGAACACTTCCACTTCGATTGCACCCTTGTCCGTCTCGACCACCGCGATGATGTCGCCGTACGTCACTTCGTCTCCGGGCTGGCGCATCCATTCGACCAGCGTTCCCGCTTCCATATCCGCACCAAGGGATGGCATGGTAAAGGTTCCCACAGCTACCGCCCCAAAATCTGGCGGGCCGCGGCGACAATCTGCGCAGTGCCAGGCATGGCCGCTTCTTCCAGATGGCGCGCATAGGGCATGGGGACTTCCGCACTGCACACCCGTGCAATCGGGGCATCGAGGGTCCAGAACCCGCCCTCCATGATCCGCATGGCTATTTCCGCGGACAGGCTGCCGGACCGCCAGCCTTCATCCACGATCACTGCGCGGCGGGTCTTGGCGACACTGACCAGGATCGCCGCATCGTCGAGCGGGCGCAGCACGCGCAGGTCCAAAACCTCGGCGGAAATCCCCTCGCCCTCCAGCGTTTCGGCCGCGGCCAGCGATTTACCCAGGGAACCGCCATAGGTGATCAGGCTAATGTCACTGCCTTCGCGGCGGATCGCCGCATGGTCGATATCGACCGAAACTTCGTCCGGAATTTCGCCCGCATCGTTGTACAGCAGAGCGTTTTCGAAGATCAGCACCGGGTCGGGATCGGCCAGCGCGGGCGCGAGCATGCCGCGCGCATCCTCGATCGTTGCCGGGGCAAGGATGCGCAGGCCGGGGATATGCGCATACCATCCTTCCAGGCTGTGCGAATGCTGCGCGCCCAATTGCCGTCCGCCACCGGTGGCCATGCGGATGACCAGCGGTACCGTGAATTGCCCGCCCGACATGTGGCGGATGGTGGCCGCATTGTTCATGATCTGGTCGAGCGCGAGTAGCGAGAAATTGCAGGTCATGATCTCCACGATGGGCCGCATGCCGCCGATCGCTGCGCCGATCCCCGCACCGGTAAAGCCGCTTTCGGAGAGCGGCGTGTCGCGGATACGCTGCGGGCCGAATTCCTTCAGCAGGCCCTTGGAAACGGCATAGCAGCCGCCGTAATGGCCCACGTCCTCCCCCATCAGGAAGGTGCCGGGGTCATCCTGCATGGCCGTGCGGATCGCTTCGCGCATCGCTTCGCGGTAGGTGGTCTGGATCATATCCGCTTCTCCGCGCCCACATGATGCAGGAGGTTTTCGACCGGTTCCCACGTGCCCGCTTCGGCAAATTCAACTGCGGCGGAAATCTCGGCTACGATCTCCTCTTCCAGCGCTGCCACATCAGCCTCGCGCAGTTCACCGGCGGACAAGGCCCAATTGCGGAACCGCGTGATCGGTCCGCGCCCAACCCATTGTTCGACTTCCTGTTTAGTGCGGTAAAGCTGCGGATCGAACATCGAATGGGCACGGAAGCGGTAGGTCTGGCATTCGAGGAATTGCGGCCCCTTGCCATCCCTGATGGCCCCGACCGCCCTCCGCGCCGCTGCCTCCACATCGACCACATTCATGCCATCCACCGCCTCTGCGCCCATATTGTAGGCTGCCGCCTTGGTGCGGAGATCGGTCTGCGATTCCGACAGGTCCAGCGCGGTGCCCATCGCGTAGAGATTGTTCTCGCACACGAACAGCACCGGCAATTTCCACAGCGCCGCCAGGTTCATCGCCTCGTGGAATTCACCCTCGGCCACCGCGCCCTCGCCGAAAAAACAGGCGGTCACACAGGCACGGCCCTGCATGGCGTCCGCCAGCGCTAGACCCACTGCTACCGGCAATCCGCCGCCGACGATGGCATAGCCGCCGACAAAGCGGGTGGCGGCATCGAACAGATGCATCGAACCGCCGCGCCCGCCGCTGCACCCTTCCTGCTTGCCGTACATTTCCGCCATGATCGCATTGGCGGGCACCCCGCGGACCAAAGCATGGCCATGTTCGCGGTAGGTCGCGACCACGGCGTCATCGGGACGGAGCGCCTGCATGATGCCCACCGCCACTGCTTCCTGCCCGATATACAGGTGCAGGAACCCGCGGATCCTTTCCTTGGTGTACAGCTCGGCGCATTTTTCCTCGAACCGGCGGATGCGCAGCATCTGGCGCAGCAGCTCCAGACAATGGGCGTGATCAAGTTTGACCTTGCTGGTTGCGGGGCCGTTCATGCCGGCGTTTCCAGCGTGGAGGTATCGCCTTCCGGCAGCCCGAGTTCGCGCGCCCGGAGCAGCCGCCGCATGATCTTGCCGGAACGGGTGCGCGGCAAATCGTCACGTATTTCGATCTGGCGCGGCGCAATTGCAGCCCCGAGTTTCAGCCGCGCATGGCCGAGCAGTTCCTTGGTGAGTGCTTCGCTCGGCTCATACCCGCGGTGCAGCGTGACGAAGGCTTTGACGATGGCCCCGGCGCGTTCGTCCGGAAGGCCGATTACCGCCGCCTCTGCCACGGCGGGATGTTCCACCAGCGCGCTTTCGACCTCGAACGGCCCGATCAGGTGGCCGGACGATTTGATCACATCGTCCCCCCGCCCGACGAACCAGTAATATCCGTCTGCGTCGCGCGCAGCCATGTCGCCCGACAGGTACCAGCCGTCCTTGAACGTGGCGGCATAGCGCGCGCCCTCGTCGAGATATTGGCGGAACATGGATGGCCAGCCGGGCCTCAGCGCCAGTTCGCCCGGTTCCATTTCCGCGCCGACCGGCATCACGCGCCCGCCTTCTTCATCGACGATCCCCGCCTCGATCCCCGGCAACGGCTTGCCCATCGAACCCGGTTTCACGTCCATCGCAGGAAAGTTGGCAATCATGATCCCGCCGGTTTCGGTCTGCCACCAATTGTCGTGGAATGGCCGCCCGAAAACCTCGTTGCTCCAGACCACCGCCTCGGCATTCAGCGGCTCGCCCACGCTGGCCATGAAGCGCAGTGCCGACAGGTCACATGCGTGGGCGAGTTCCGCCCCGGCCTTCATCAGCAGCCGGATCGCGGTGGGCGCGGTGTACCAGACGGTGATCTTTTCCCGTTCGAGCAATTCGTACCAGCGGCGCGGATCGAACTCCGCTTCGTCCACCACCATCGTCACCCCGTTGGTCAGCGGCGCGATGATCCCGTAGGACGTGCCGGTGACCCAGCCGGGATCGGCAGTGCACCAGAAAATGTCCCCTTCGCGCAGGTCGAGGGCGATACGCCCAGTGGCATTATGCGCCACCACCGCTTCGTGGACATGGACCGCGCCCTTGGGCCGCCCGGTTGTGCCGCTGGTGAAATGGAGCAGCGCCATGTCCTGCGGCCCGGTGTGTGCCAGGTCGAATTCGGCGCTGGTGTCCGCCAACGCCGCTGCCAGATCGGCGGTGTCCTGACCTTCAGCAGGGCCGGACAGGAAAACATGTTTCAGCGCCGGCAATTCACCGCGCGCCGATGAGACTTTCCGCAGGTAATCGCGCGGCGCGGCAATCAGGACCTCCGCCTTGCCGATGGTCAGCCGCGCACGGACGGGTTCGGGTCCGAACGCCGAATACAGCGGGCAAAACACCCCGCCCGCCTTCATCGTGCCGAGCGCGGCGATGTACAATTCCGGCACCCGGCCCAGCAGCGAATAGACCCGCGTTCCCTGCCCCAGCCCCCGATCGGCCAGCATCCGGGCGAAGCGGTCTGTCTCGCGTTTCAGATCGGCATAACTGAAACTGCGCACGGAGCCGTCCTTGCCCAGCCAGCGCAGGGCTTCGCGGTTGCCGTGCCCATGCAGCACGTGCCGATCGACCGCTTCATGGGCGATGTTCAGCTTGCCGCCGGGAAGATAGTCGAGCCAGCCGCGAAAATCGTCCCAGCCCAGCGTTTCCAATGCGCGCTCGATATCCGGGAAGTTGGTATGGCAGCGGTCTTCCTCCGATTTGCGGATCAGTTCGCTGGCCATGGTTTCCGTAAGCTCCCTCGGTGTTGGCTGGAGCGGATGTTTTCGCCGCCCGATGGCGCGATGTAATTAGGGGATTCCCCGTGGCTTCCTTGCGCAGGCACAAGTTCCGGTAGTCTACCTAATGAGCAGGTCCGGGCCGGGCTTTAGAACAGGCAGCCGGGGCACCGGACGAGCGCCCTTATGTAGAGGCCCGAAGCATGACGCTCACACAATGACGATGCCCGACAATCCCATGCTGTTCGCGCTCGGTTCGAGCGGCGAGTTTGGCCTGCGCCTGGCCTTCCGGCTGGGCCTGACAATGTCGCGGCACGAAGAACGCGAGTTCGAAAATGGCGAGCACAAGGCGCGGCCCCTGGACGAAGTGGCCGGGCGCAACATCTTCGTCGTGCATTCCCTGCATGGTGAGGTAGGCGCATCGGCCAATGACAAGCTGGTGCGGCTGCTGTTTTTCATCGGCGCACTGAAAGATGCAGGCGCGGCGCGGGTCACCGCGGTGACGCCCTACCTCGCCTACAGCCGCAAGGACCGCCGGACCAAGCCGCGCGATCCGGTATCGACCCGTTACGTCGCGCAGCTGTTCGAAAGCGTGGGCACGGACGGCATCCTGGCGGTGGAGGTGCATAATTTGAGCGCATTCGAAAACGCCTTCCGCACCTGCCGCACCGAGCATGTTTCCGTGGCAGGGCAATTCGCCGCGCGGATCGCGGAAGTGGCGGATGAAGGCACCGAGTTCGCAGTAGTTTCCCCCGATGCTGGCGGCAACAAGCGGGCCGAACTGCTGCGTTATTCGCTCGAACAGCATCTGGGGCGCCCGGTGAGGAAGGGGATCATGGACAAGCATCGCAGCGAGGGCGAGGTTTCTGGCACCTATTTCACCGGCGACGTCGCGGGCTGCGCGGCGATCATATTCGACGATCTGATCGCCAGCGGCACCACGATCCTGCGCGCGGCCGAGGCTAGCCGCAATGCAGGAGCAACGCAGGTAATCGCGGCGGCGGCGCATGGCATGTTCACCGGCAACGCGCCGCTGTTCGGCCCCGGCGCGCCGGACCGGATGCTGCTGGGCGATACGGTGCCCCTGCCCGCCGACCTGCCGAACAGCGCACGGTCGATGATCGATATCGTCGAAGTTTCCGGACTTGTCGGGGACGTGATCGGTCGGCTCCATTCCGGCGAAGCAGTGACCGACCTGCTGCCTTACGATTGAGCGGCAGGGATCGCGCGCTGCAGATAATCATGGGTCTGGACCGGCCATCGACCGGGCGTGCGCGGTGTTTCGTCCAGCAAATGTTCGATCGACAGGCGGGCCCGCAGGCAGGCTTCGTAACACCGATAGAACTGCATCAGCGATTGCGGCCGCCCGCTTCCCAACCGGTCTGCCAGACCGGCCATCAGGCGTGGTCCGATCCACGCCGCGCCCAGCCGTTCGCATTCCAGCCCGAGGAAGGCCATTTCGGAAAACGGGTCAGCGATCCGCAGCCGGTCATCGAATTCGATCCGGTCGATCACCAGCAAGCGCGGTCCCATCACGATATGTTCCGGCTTCAGATCGCCGTGCCCGTCCACGATCCGGCCCTGTTTGACCAAATCACGCAGGACATCGGAATGCGTCTTGAGAAACCCCTCCATCAGATTGAGCGGCGGATCGACGAGGTATCGGTCCAGCCCGAATTGCGGGTCCATCAGTGTTGCGCGCACACGGCCCACCATTTCCTGCCACAGCACGACGAAATCCTGCGCACCGATACAGGCGGGCGGCTGGCGCGCATAAAAACCGCCCAACAATTTGCTCAGACTGTCGATCTCTTCGGAGGTAACGCCGCCATGCAGGATGCGTTGGTCCAGCCCCTGCTGCACATCCAGCCGCCGCATGATCACCAGCGGTTCGAGTAGCTCACCCGCGCCGCCGATTGCCAGCGTCCCGTCCGCCTCGCGGGTGACATGGACCGTCCCGAGATAGACATCCGGAGCGAGCTGCCGGTTGAGCTCCACTTCGCGGCGGCAGAATGTGACCCGCGTTTCAAGCAGGCGCATGTCCATGTGTTTCAGCTGGACGGCGCGTTTCATCTTGTACACCTGGTCGCCTGCGAAAAAGAGCAGCGCCATGTGGGTTTCGACCAGTTCGACTGCTTCGGGTATATCCGGCCAAGCCTCGGGACTGCAGAGAAACGCGATGATTTCGGCCTGACCGGTCCCTGCAGATCGCAGCAGGACCTGATCCAGTTTGGCAGGCGCGCAGAATGTCGGCTTGCCAGACGAAGCCTTGCGCGGCGAATTCGCTTGTCGGGGGACGTCTGCCATCACGGGATCATGAACCGCCGTTCAGGTGCAGACTTTAGGGAGATATACGGATGCAGGCCATCAGTTAACCTGACGCCGGGCTGGATTTTCGCGGCCATCGTCAAACCATCGGCGTTCGGCGAAGGGCTTGAGGCGTTCGAGGATTATCAGCAGACATATCCCGGTGCCAATTGCCACGCCGCCCAGTGCCGGGTCGAGCACATCGAACTTCAGGAATGAACGGGCCGGGGCCAATAACATCAACAGCGCCGAAACCGCCGCAACGGCTGCCGCTACATACATCAGCGCGTGGTTCCTTGCGGAAAACGCCTGCGCCAGTGCAGCGCTGAATGACCGGTTGACCAGGATCAGCGAAAGGATCGCGGCGATCAGCGCAAAGAATGTCAGGGCGCGCCACTGCCCTTCGGGCAATTGATAGTATACCGCGCCCAAATATACCGCCGCCAGCAGGGACAGCGCCAGCGCGCCCTGGAACAGGCTCCAGATAACCATCGGAATCGAAAACATTGGCTGTGCCGGATCGCGCGGTTTGCGCGACATCGCATTTTCCTCTGCCGGTTCGGCCTCGAACACCAGCGCGCACACCGGGTCGATCACCATTTCCAGCAGTGCAATATGGATCGGGCCGAACAGCAGTGGTTGGCCGAGCAGCAGAGGCATCAGGGTCAATCCGGCAATCGGGACATGGACGGCAAAGATGAACGCCATCGCCTTACGGATATTGTCATAGATGCGACGCCCCAATGCGATGGTCCTGACGATGGAGTCGAAATCATCCTCCAGCAGCACGATCGAGGACGCTTCCCGCGCCACGTCGGTCCCGCGCTTGCCCATCGCAATTCCGATATGCGCGGCTTTCAGCGACGGGGCATCGTTCACCCCGTCGCCGGTCATCGCAACCACTTCTCCTTCTGCCTTGAATGCGGTGACGATACGCAATTTCTGTTCCGGCATGATCCGCGCAAACACGCTGACATGGCGCAGCCGCCCGGCGAGCGCATCATCATCGAGCGCGTCCAGCTCCTCGCCGCTCAGGACATCGCCATCCTCTATGCCCGCGGCCTCGGCGATTGCGCTGGCTGTCACCGCATAATCGCCGGTTATCATGACCACCCTGATCCCGGCGCTGCGGCATTGCGCAATGGCAGCGGGAACGGAAGCGCGCAGTGGATCGGCCAGGCCAATCAGCCCGGCGAAGACAAAATCTTGCTCCTCCAGCGCAGCTTCCGGGTCTGGATCGGCGGCGCGACTGATGGCGACGCCCAGGACCCGGATTCCTCTGCGCGCCATGACATCGGCTGCAGCGGTCATCGCGCGCAACGCGTCACCCTCCAGCCCGCACAGGCTGGCGACCGATTCCGGCGCACCCTTCACCGCAATGACTGATTTTCCATTTAGGCTGGTGTCCTGCCACTGGTTGGACATCACCCGTAATTCAGGCTGAAAGCCGTGTCCGTCAGACAGGGCGAGTCCGGGATCGGCGGCAATTGCGTTGTCGCTGGCACAGCGATGGATCGCCTGATCCATCGGGTCCACCGCCACCGCCGGGCTGGCGAGGAAGGCGAATTCAAGGATTTTCGCAGGCTGCCCCGTCAGCGTAGTATCCGGTCCCAGATCCACCTCACCGCTATCAGGGCCCCACAGGCGGACAACTGCCATCCGGTTCTGGGTCAATGTGCCGGTCTTGTCGGTGCACAGAACAGTGGTCGCGCCCAACGTTTCGATAGCAGCGGCCCGGCGGGTGAGAACCCCTGCCTGCCCTATCCGCCATGCGCCCATCGCCATGAAGACCGTCAGCACAACCGGGAATTCCTCCGGCAGCATCGTCATCGCAGTGGTGATCCCGGCCAGGACCGCATCGATCCAGCCGCCCCGGGTAAGCCCGTAAAGCAGTACCACCGCGGCGGCCACCGAAGCGCCGGCCACCGCGCTAAGCTGAACGATCCTGGCGGTCTCCCTGCGCAGACGCGGTGCTTCGGTATCGAGCGATGCCAGTGATCTGCCGATCCGCCCGATCTCGCTTTCCCCTCCGATGGCGACAACCCGGGCCATGGCGTGCCCGCGTGCAATCATCGAACCGGAATAGACGAAGGGCTGACCCTCCCCGCCCGGACGAGGCACTGCCCCGGTCCCGGGCTGCTGCGCCGATACGGTCTTGCGAACGGCAAGCGATTCCCCGGTAATGAGGGATTCGTCCGCATATAGATTATCCGCCTGCAGCAGCTGCGCATCGGCGGCCACCCGGTCACCAGCTTCAAGCACCAGCAAGTCGCCGCGCACCACATCGCACCCGGCAATGCGTTGCTGCTGGCCGTCCCTGATCACCAGTGCACGCGGGGCGGACAGATCGCGCAGCGCCTCCAGCACATGTTCCGTCCGGGTTTCCTGAATTGCAGTGATGGCGACCGAGAAGGTGGCAAAGCCCAGTAGGATCAGGGCTTCCGCGTGATCGCCGAGAATGAAATAGGCGACGCCGCCGCCCATCAGCAGAGCCAACATCGGTTCACGCAGCACCTCGCCGATTATGCGCAAGGCGGTCCGCTGCGATGCCTGCGGGATCAGATTGGGCCCTTCGGCGGCCAACCGCGCCCGTGCTTCCGCGCTGCTTAGCCCCGCGATCTGGCCCGCTGATGTAGCATCAGGAAGCACAGCTTTTCCCATCGTCTATTGCCCGACCAGGAAGGTGGCATAAGCGCTGAACAGATAGACCGCGAGCAGCGACATGCTGATCCAGCTGATCGCGCCCATTACCTTGGAATCCGGCCGGAACGACAATGCGACGATGAATATGCCGGACATAACCACCGCGGCAAAAGCGGTCACCGCATGGGCCGGCGATACCGATGCCAGCAGCGATCCCTTGGTATACAGGACATCGTCGATCGCCAGGATCAGCACGTCGAACAGATTGCTGCCGAGCAGGCCGCCGATGGCCATGTCCACCAGTCCGTAACGAAGCGCGCTGATCGTAACGACCAGCTCGGGGACCGAAGTGGATCCCGCGATCAGCAGCGTACCGACGAACGTTGTCTGCCAGTCCATGACTTCCGCGATTTCCACGCCGATGAACGGCAACCAAATCCCCGCCAGGATCACCACGCTGGCGGCGGCCATATACCGAATGGCCGATTTCTTCAGGACCGCGCTGGACCGCCAAGCGGCTTCCAGTTCATGCACGTTGCTGCGGCGCTGGTAATCGAAACCCGCACGCATTGCCACCAGGTAGAGTGCGATCAGGATCGGGCTGAAAATGCTGATGTGAAAGACCTGGAAATCCATCCCCGCATTGTTGAGCAGGATGATCGCGCCGACCGTTCCGATCAGGATTGTCCCGAATCCGGCAGTCAATATGTGCGCCTGGTCGATTTGCCGGAAGAGCGGTTCGGGCCGGCTGAATTCATCGAGCAGAACCAGCAGAAGCAGGTTAAAGATACAGCTGCCCAACGCATCGGCTACCGCGATGTTGGGCGCATCGGCCAGCGTCACAGAGCTTATTCCCGTCGTCAATTCCGGCAATGACGTGGCGGCTGCCAGCAGGATGACCCCGATCCAGGTTACGGAAACGCCGGTTTCCCTGGCAATCTCCTCGCTGCTGCGGACAAGCACGGGACCAGCCACCGCGATGACCAGTGTGCACAGACCGAATTTCGACCAAGGCAGGATAATTTCAAGCAATACGCAGGCTCCCGGCTGCACAATGCTAGGCGCAGCCTCAACTTGCCGCGCTAAGGGATTCCCCTGACCATGCAGGCAGCCGGGCCGAATACCCTTCCGCATATTTGCGTAATGATCACGCCAACCCCTTCCCGCTAAGCAGCTAGGAAGATGATCGATCCAAGGCGGGATCAGAGGCGGCTCGTGCCGTGAAGGGAGATTCTATGGTGCAGGAGACCCATCCCAAGGCAGCGCTGGTTACCGGCGCCAGTTCGGGAATAGGCAGGGCAACCGCACGCTTGTTCGCGCGCAATAGTTATGCAGTGGCGCTGGTGGACCGGGACGAGGACCGCGGGCAGGAAGCCCTGGCCGATCTGCAAAAAGAAGGCGCGGACTGCGCATTCTTCCGCTGCGATGTATCCGATGAAGACGCGGTATCCGCCATGATGAAGCAGGTCATCACCCGCTTCGGCCGGATCGATGCGGCGTTCAACAATGCCGGAATAGAGGGCGAAACCGCCGATAGCGGCGACTGTACGGCCGAAAATTGGGACCGCGTGATCGCGGTTAACTTGCGCGGCGTGTGGCTGTGCCTGCGCGAGGAAATCTGGTACATGTCGAAGGAAGAAAGCGGCGGCGCCATCGTCAATTGCGCATCGGTGGCGGGCCTGGTCGGGATTGCGGGGATTCCGGCCTATGTCGCTTCGAAACACGGCGTGGTCGGGCTGACCAAGACCGCCGCGCTGGAATATGCGACGCGGAACATCCGCATCAATGCCGTGTGCCCCGGTGCCATCGAAACCCCGATGCTGGAACGGTTCATGGGAACCAGCGAAGATGGCCGCGCGCAGATGATCGCTACCGAACCCATGGGCCGCATCGGACACCCGGACGAAATCGCAGAGGCGGTCCTGTGGCTATGCAGCGCAGGCGCCAGCTTCACCACCGGACAGGCCCTGGCCGTAGATGGCGGCTGGACTGCCCGGTGAACTAGCTAACGCTGAGCGCTAGAGCTTACCCCATGGTGGGAATGACGAACGCATTCCCGTCGTTGCCGACACCGCCATCGGGCCAGCGCTGGGTGACCGTTTTCACCTTGGTCCAGAACTTCAGGCCTTCGGTGCCATACTGGTTGGTATCGCCAAAGGCGCTGCGTTTCCACCCGCCGAAACTGTGATAGGCAACCGGCACCGGGATCGGCACGTTGATGCCGACCATCCCGACGTTCACGCGGCTGGCAAATTCGCGCGCTGCGTGACCGTTACGGGTGAAGATCGCCACGCCATTGCCGTATTGGTGATCGCTGGGCAGACGCACGGCTTCCTCGAAATCCTTTGCGCGCACGATCTGTAGCACAGGGCCGAAAATCTCTTCCTTGTAGCTTTCCATGTCCGTGGTGACATGGTCGATCAGCGTGGGGCCGATGAAGAAGCCTTTTTCGTGGCCTTGCAGGCTGTAGCCGCGGCCATCGACCACGATTTCGCCGCCTTCTTTTTCAGCCGTGTCGATCCATTGTTCCACCCGCGCACGATGTTCCGGGGTAACAACCGGCCCGTAATGCGCGTCAGGATCGTTGGAGACACCGATGCGTAGGGCATTGATCGCCGGGATCAGCTTTTCACGCAGGCGGTTCGCCGTATCCTCGCCCACCGGAACTACTACTGGCAATGCCATGCAGCGCTCGCCCGCAGAGCCGAAGGCCGCACCGGCAAGGTCGTTCACCACCTGATCGAGATCGGCATCGGGCATCACGATACCGTGGTTCTTGGCCCCGCCCATCGCCTGCACGCGCTTGCCCGCAGCAACGCCGCGCTTGTAGACATAGTGCGCGATGTCGGATGACCCGACAAAGCTGACCGCAGCGATATCGGGATTGTCGAGGATAGCATCGACCATCTCCTTGTCGCCGTGCACGACCTGCAGCAGCCCTTCAGGGGCGCCCGCTTCGAGGAACAGTTCGGCCAGCCGGACAGGAACCGACGGATCGCGTTCGGATGGCTTGAGGATGAAGGCATTGCCCGCCGCAATCGCCATGCCGAACATCCACATCGGGATCATCGCCGGGAAGTTGAACGGGGTAATGCCGGCTCCAATGCCGAGCGGCTGACGCATCGAATAGACATCGATGCCCGGCCCGGCGCCCTGGGTATATTCGCCCTTCAACACCTGCGGGATACCGCAGGCATATTCGATCACTTCCAGCCCGCGCTGGATATCGCCCTTGGCGTCGTCGATCACCTTGCCGTGTTCGGACGACAGCAATTCGGCCAGTTCCTGCATGTTGGCTTCGATCAATTCCTTGAAGCGGAACATCACGCGCGCGCGTTTCTGCGGGTTGGTCCCGGCCCATTCAGGCTGGACCTTCTTTGCCGCTGCCACTGCTTTAGCCAACAGCGCTGCATCGCCCAGCGGGACTTCCGCCTGGATTTCGCCGGTCGAGGGGTTCCATATCTGGTGCATCCGGCCCGATGAACCGCCTGCACCGCCGACGATGAAATGATCTACCTGACGCATGATGATGTAACTCCTCCAAAAACTGTCAAACTACTTTCTCATACGGGAATGATGCAGACAAGTTCTAACATTGCATATATGAGCTGCAAATATGCAGGATGTGAACTGGAACGATCTGCGCGTTTTCCTGGCCGTGGCAACTGCTGGCCAGATTGGCCGCGCCGCGCATACGCTCAAGGTTGATCCGACCACCTTGGGACGCCGCCTGCGCCGATTGGAACAGCATCTTGAAGTGACCCTGTTCGAACGCACGCGCGACGGCCAGTCGCTGACCGAAGCGGGCGAGATGCTGCTGGCGAAAGCCGAGGCCATGGCCGATGCCGCGCGCAGTATCGACGAAACTCTCAGTCCCAGATCGGGTCTGAGCGGCAGCCTGCGCCTGAGCGTGGCGGAGGGGTTCGGCAGCCAGTTTCTGACGCCCTATCTGGCCGATTTTGCCGGTGATCACCCCAATCTGGTGATCGAGCTGATTGCCAATAGCGGCTTTCTCAGCCCGTCCCGCCGCGAGGCCGACATTGCCGTCATGCTGTCACGCCCCAAGGCCGGGCCGGTGCTGTCGCGCAAACTGTCCGATTACCGGCTGATGCTGTTTGCCAGCACAGACTATCTTGATCGGCACGGAAGACCCCAGCAACCGGCGGATCTGGCACAGGGGCATACGCTGATCAGCTATGTCCCCGAATTGCTCTACGCCCCGGAACTCAACTATCTCGACGATTTCCACACAGGGCTGACGGCGCAGATCCGTTCGTCGAGCATCAATGCCCAGGCACGCCTGATCGAGGAAGGCGCCGGGATCGGTGTCCTCCCGTGCTTCATTGCCCGCCAGTCGAATAATCTGGAGCCGGTCTGCCCGGGCCAGTCGATCACCCGCAGCTTCTGGCTCATCACCCATCAGGACACGCAAAGCCTGGCCAAGGTCCGCGCAGGGAAGGAATGGCTGTCCGCCTGCGTTCGTTCGGGGCGCAACGAACTGATGTCCCCCTAGCGAGCTCTTCTCGGCGCTGCACTTGTTGATCATGCCAGCCCAGTGCACACTGCGGCTGGGCGCGAGGGGAAAATATGGCGGAAACACAGGCACTGCCGCGCACGGTGGGATTTTGGGGAACTGCGCTGTTGCCGGTCAATGGCATGATCGGCGCCGGCATTTTCGCATTGCCAGCCATCATGGTGGCGGCGGTGGGAAATTTCGCGCCGTGGATGATGCTGTTCGGTGCCCTGCTGATCCTACCGCTGGCGCTGGTGTTCTCGATCCTTGCAACCCGGTTTGACAGCCACGGCGGGCCGGTACTCTATGCCCATGCCGCATTCGGTTCTTTCGCTGGCTTCCAGGCCGGCTGGACACGCTATGCCTCGGGGGTCGTGGCCGTGGCGGCCAATACCCAGGTCTCGATCGCATACCTCGCAGTACTGTTCCCAATGCTGGAGGACCCGACATTGAAAGCCGGTGCGGTGGTCGGCTTCATCATCTTCACGACCATCGTGAATTTGGTCGGCATGCGCACGTCGATGGGAACGCTTGGGGTGATGACGGCAGTGAAGCTCCTGCCGCTGGCAGCACTCGTCGTGATTGGCGTGGCGATCCGCGATCCTGCCGTCGGGTTCAGCCTGCCGCAATTCAGCGAATTCGAAAGCGTCGTCCTGCTCACCTTCTATGCCTATATGGCATTCGAAAACGGGACCTTCGCAGCGGGGGAATTGCGTGATCCCAAACGGACCATACCGCTTGCCCTGATGACCACGCTGGCGGCGGTTGCGATTTTCTACATGCTGGTGACCTGGGCCTATATGGCGATCGCGCCGCAGGTTGCTGGCGATGAAAGCGCGCTGGCGGCAGCTGCGGGCGAACTGGCCGGACCGGCTGGCGTGATCGCGATCTCGCTGGCGGCGGCTTTTTCGATCGGGGCCAACACGCTGAGCGGCGGCATTGTTACACCGCGCATGACCTATGGCATGGCCGAACAGGGAACCTTGCCCCGCATTTTCGGGCATATCTCGCCGCGGTTTCAGACGCCCGATGTCTCGATCCTGTTCTACGGCGGTGCTGCGGTCCTGTTCAGTCTGTGGGCAGGTTTTGCCGTACTCGCGGTTGCCAGCACCTTGTCGCGATTGGTCATGTACCTGTTGACGGCATTGGCCCTGCCCGTGCTCCAGCGCAGGGATGCCCAACAGGCCCCGTGGTGGCATCTGCCGATCGCGGTGCTGGCTGCCGCTTCATCAATATGGGTGGCCAGCCATGCCAGCGCAGAGGCATTCCAGTTGCTAGGCCTGATCCTGATTGTGGGCACCGGGCTATTCTTCATCGCCGCACGCGGCAAGCCGGCCGTTCGCCCCGCACCGGTGTAATTCTGACCAAGGCCTGGCCCGAATACAGACTCAGGCAAGTCGAATATTCCCGCTCGCGGAACGTAAATCTTCCCAGACGGTTATTACCCCGACTGACTGCGACATTCGATCGCTTTCGGAAAAAAGCGGAGTGAACAAATGCGTGGAATTATCGGAACTGTCGTGACTGTCGTGGTTATTGTTATTGTCCTGCGGGTGCTGGGCGTAATCTAACAAAAGGACATTGGCAGGAACTAGCCGGGCCGAAAATTCAGCCAAGCCTGCCCAAATGTCGGGACCTTCGTTCGCAGCCGAGCGCATCTCCGATGTCTTGGACTTGGCGAAGGCATGTTCTTTGCCCCATCCGACCGCAAGCAAAAATCCGGCTTGATCCGAAACTTGCCAAACCCTGTGGTGAGCCCTGCTGGGTT
>JBFEKH010000010.1:0-42807 GCA_041552775.1 Allopontixanthobacter sp. | reverse complement strand
GCTTGGAACCAGTTCAGTAGCAGGGGTATTTCGACCCTGACGGGGCGCCTGTCCGCTGGTGATGCAACCGTCCAGATGCTGATCCTGCCGGTGCTGGTGGTGATGTGGGCCTTGGCCGTGGCGACCATCGCTGCCTTGGTTTGACGCAGGCTAGATAGCGTCCATAGTATGGAGATGCGCGGGATCGATCAATTCGATCCCGCGAGCCCCATTACGGCGAATCGCGCCGTTTTTTTCCATTTTCGACAATTGGCGGCTGACCGTTTCAATCGTGAGGCCCAGCATATTGGCCATTTCGCCGCGAGTTAGCGGCAATTCGAAATGCCTGGCCGGGTGGCAGGGCGAATCGCTGGCCGCCTGCGCCATGGCCATGACCAGACCGGCAACTTTCTCGGCAGCGCCGTGTTTTCCGGTCAATTCCAGCAATTTCCGGGAATTGTGCAAATCTTCCTGCGACCGGCGCAGCAAAGCCTGCGCCAGCACAGGGTAACGATCAATCGCCTGTTCCATGCTTGCGCGCGAGAAGGTGCAAAGTCGCACATCGGTCAGCGCCACGACGTCATATTGCGCGAACGGTTGGAACAATTCGCCGATAAAGCCTGCCGGGTGGACCAGCGAGAGGATGCGTTCGTCCCCGTCGTGACCGGTGCAGGTGACCTTTAGCGCGCCCTCTATCAGAGTTGCGCAGGCGGTTTCCTCATCGCCCGCATGGAACAGTGTTTCACCCTTTGCCAGATTCCTGGTGCGGCCGGCAGCAGCGAGCGCGGTGCGTTCCTCTTCATTCAGCACCGAGCAGGCAGCACGGTCGCGGACTGGACAGCTGGCGCAGGCTAGGCTCACGAGGGCATTTTTCCGCGCAAATTTGCCAGTATCACATCTTCCTGTGCGATCAGCCCCGTTACTGCGGCGCGCGTTTCCTCGATGGCTGCGCGTTGTGCGAGGGCGATGGCGGCATCGGCATGGAGCAGGTCGAGGTCGCCCAACGGTACCGCAGCCTGGCTCCGCGCCGATTCGAGGCTGGCCAGGGCGACCTGTGCGCTTGCCCAGCGGTCATTGGTAACGTCGGTACCAGCCGCGGCCTCGACCAGCCGGCGAGTGCCGGGCGCGGCGTCCATGAACGCGCGATGAGCGCTGGTGGCTGAACTTTGCAGCTGCGCCAGGCGCCGCACAAGGTCGGCGCTTAGCGGCGATTCTACCGAGGATTCGGCGGATGAGGCAGGGGGCTGAAGCGAACCCTGAACGCGCTCTGCATCGCGGATAGCGAGCGACGGATACCTTCCCTGCTGGGACGTGCAGCCCGAGAGTAAAATTGCCGACAGCACTATGGCCAATCCGGGCAAGCGGAGGTATGGAGTTCTGGATAACATCGCATGGTCCTTACTCCGGCTGCTCGCGTCATGCCAGCATTGGTGAAAATTCCTGCGATATTGAATTGCCAAATCCGACTTCGGCGTTGACTTGAGGGCTACCATACCTTAACGGCTCCGATCTTTCCGGGGTCCGCAGTCTGCGGTGCCTTGGTCGCGCCAGTTCCTTCTGGGGGTTGGCACAGCATTTTAGATTGAAAGTGAAATCACCATGTTCGCAGTTGTGCGCACGGGCGGCAAACAATACCGGGTTGCTGCCGGAGACAAGATCGCAGTTGAAAAACTCAACGGAGAAGCCGGTGATACGGTGACCTTGGGCGACGTGCTGCTCGCCGGTGAAGGCGATTCGATCGCTGACGCATCGAAGGTTGCTGTTTCGGCAGAAATCATCGCGCAGGCGAAGAGCGAAAAGGTGATCGTTTTCAAGAAGCGTCGCCGTCACAACTATCGCCGCAAGGCCGGTCACCGTCAGCAACTGACGCTTCTGCGCATTCTTTCGGTTGGTGATAGCAAGGCTCCGGCCAAGAAAGCTGCCGCAGCCAAGGAAGAGACTGCTCCAGTTGCCGCTGAAGCCACTGGATCAGAAGCAAAGGCTTCTGCACCAGCAAAGAAGGCACCTGCCAAGAAGGCTGCACCGGCCAAGGCTGCTGCTGAGAAGGCACCTGCAGAAAAGAAGGCTGCGCCAGCGAAGAAGGCTCCTGCAAAGAAGCCTGCCGCGAAGAAAGCACCAGCTGCCAAGGCAGCGGACAAGAAATAAGTCGGAAGACTTCGGAGTAATACGAGATGGCACATAAAAAAGCAGGCGGTTCATCCCGCAACGGTCGCGACTCAGCAGGTCGCCGCCTTGGTGTTAAAAAGTTCGGCGGTCAGGAAGTGATCGGCGGAAACATTCTCGTGCGTCAGCGCGGCACCAAATTCTATCCTGGCAGCAATGTTGGCCTGGGCAAGGATCACACCCTTTTTGCAACCGCAGAAGGCCGCGTGCGATTCCATTCCGGCAAACAAGGCCGGAAATACGTGTCGGTAGACATGATGGCAGAAGCCGCAGAATAAGCGGACGGAACCACTACCAGGGGCCGTCCAACAGGATGGTCCAGCCGGTTCACATCGGCACCGAAGAGGGAGATTGGGCCACCTTGTTTCAAGGGGGCTAGTCTCCCTCTCGTCGTTTCTCCCTCGTGCGAAAACCCGGGCGCAAAGAAGTCTCGGGCTGGCGAAAAACGCTTTCGCCGCAATGGGATTGTCACGCAAAGACACTATCGGGCATCGATAGGTCTGCAGCGGGGCGAAAGGAGAGACGTTCCATGTTCTATCGCAGCGCAAGGTTGTTCCTGCGGCCCGCTTGGCCGGAAGATTGGCAGGGCATCTGGCAGGGTATTGCCGACGAAGGCGTCACCCGCAATCTGGCGACCGCGCCGTGGCCTTACACCAAGGACCATGCGCGGGATTTCGTGTCCCGTCAGCGCGATCCGAACGGTCCCAACTTTCTGCTGACGAATCCCCAGATGGGCGGCACAGTTATCGGCTGCGCGGGCCTCAAGACGCAGAATCGTATTCCCGAACTCGGCTATTGGATCGCCCGGCCTCATTGGGGTCAGGGCTATGCAACTGAGGCGGCCGAGGCGGTTCTGGAAGTTGCGCGGATGCTTGGACACGAACAGGTCATCGCCAGCCATTTCCTAGATAATCCGGCGTCGGGCCGAGTTCTGCGCAAGGTCGGTTTTCGGCCAACCGGGCGGATTGAGCCGCATCACTGCATGGCGCGCAATGATGACGTGGACGCCGCTATCTATGTCCGCGATCTGGCGGAGGATGATGACCGAATGCCCCAACGCGCAGCATAGTACGTTGCGCGCTGGGCGAAGGTTTCACTCCGCCGGCATCACTGCGTCGGGAAATTCGCTTTCATACAGGCCGATCAGGGGCCGATCATCGTGGTTCCACGGGTGGAAACCTGGCATGAAATAGGCGCACCACTGCGGTAAAATGCGCCGGAGGAATCCCGGTTTCCACAGCAGATATGCAGCGATCTTCATTTTCCATTTGAACCCGGTCAAACCGTCCTGAGCAAGCAGTTCGGCCATGTCGGCAACGCGGTGAGTGATGAAGCGCTTGGTTACGATCAGCATCAGGAGGCTCTTCACCTTCCACCGCTTGAACCGGCTCCAGTCGCGGGTTGCATGCAGCCAGGTGTCATAGGCGACGCCCTTGTGTTCGACTTCTTCGGCGGAGTGCCAGCGCCACAAATCGCCCAGATCACCGGCCGCGCCATCGAGATGGGCGGGGTGGGTCAGCAATTCCTGGCCAAGCATGGCAGTGAAATGTTCGAGCGCCATCGTCGCGGCGAGATTGAGGATCTGCGGACGGCCCTTGGTCAGGGCGAGCATTTCTTCCACGCGCTTGTCGATGAACTGAATGTCGTAACCAGCGCTTTCGGCCAGTTTATTGAACACGACATGTTCGCGGGTATGGTTGATTTCCTGTTTCACGAAAGCCCGGATTTCCGCCGCCAACTTGGGTGATGCGCCGTCGCGGTGGGCCTTCACCGATTCGATGAAGAACGCTTCGCCGCGGGGGAATGTGGCGGAGAGGGCGTTGAACCAGGCAGTTGCGACCGGATCATCATTCAACCACCAACGCTTAGGCGCGGCACCCCGGGCAAACCGGCGGTCCCGCACGACAATGTCGAGGTCATCCGGGCTGCGGGAAGTCTGGTCGAAATCAATTTTGGCAGGAGCGTTCATGGCTGTTTCCAATGCTAAACTTGGCACTCAAATAGACACTACTTACACTGATGTCAATAATGGTGCCGGCGGCGGCTGGCCTTGTAGAAGCCCGATACGCGTTCTAGGCGATATCGTATGGATCGCCGCAAAATCGGGACTTTTGACCAGATGACCAACCGCAAACGCCTGTCCCCCGAAGAATCCCGCTCTGCCGCACTACAGGCAGCGCGTGCCCTGCTCATCGAAAGCGGGCCGCAGGCGGTCACTCTAAAGGCCGTCGCAGGGCGTATCGGGCGCACCCACGCCAATTTGCTCCACCATTTCGGATCGGCATCGGGATTGCAGAAATCGCTGGCGGAGCATCTGGCGTGGACCGTGTGCGAGACAATCAAGGACGCCGTGCGGGCCAGCCGGGCGGGCCTGGGAACGCCCCGCGAGGTGGTCGATCTGGCATTCGACGCATTCGACAAGGAAGGCGCCGGCGCATTGGCAGGCTGGATGTTGCTGACCGGGAATGAAGATGCCCTCGATCCGATTGTCGAGGCTATCCACGCGCTAGTGGATGAAATCGCGCCGGAAGAAGCGAATCACGGACGATTGAGCGAAATGCGAGTGCATGAAGAGACACTCACGCTGGTTTTGCTGGCGCTTGGCGATGCCCTCATGGGATCGGCATTGGCGAAATCGCTCGGCCTTCCCCGCAGCGCGGTTCGCGATCGGGCCGAACGGATGTTGACAGTTTCGGTGGAGGAAGGGATTCACTCAAAATAGATTATTCGTCGGCCGCTTCGTCCAAGGGCGGCAGATGCATCCACGGCGGGGCCAGTTCTGCAGAGATATCAGCTACCCGGCGATGATCGAGCGCAAGTCCAAGGTCGGGATAGGCTGCCTTTCGGCGTTTTTCTTCTGACTGCGCCATCGGCACAACTACCAACCGCCGATTGACCTTCTGCCGCCAATTCATACGCGCGGTGTTTTCCTGCCCGATGTAGCACCCCTTCTCGAACGACACGCCGTGCAGCTCGGCTGCATTGGTTTCCAGCCAGAGAATATCGCCAAGGTCAGCGCGGCCCTCGGGCACACCAAGCCCCAAGCGGTGCGCGCGCCACTCGCTATCAACCGGCGCATCATTGTCCGAAACCGGCGCAATCCAGCGTTGTCCAAGCTGTGGGAGGCGTGGATCCATGGCTGCATTTTCGGGCGCATTATCGCCGGCGGCGGGCTGCCAGTAAACGCCCAGTGCGTCATCCCGGGCAATCGCGATCTTTCGCCGCAAACGATAGAGTGACAGTCGTTTGACCAGATCTTCCGCCGCCGCTGCCTCGCAATCCACCAGCACCGCGCCGTCTTCGGCCGGCCACACCAGGAAATCGAACATCGCCTTACCCTGCGCGCTGAGCAACCCCGCCCAGACCGGCAGAGCCCCGGTCACATCGTTGGTGACGAGGCCTTGCAGGAACGCAGCGACATCCTCGGCATTATCTTGCGGTATCAGCCGAATTACGGCGCGGTCGAACAGGCGGGGTGCATTCATTCTGCATAGGTGGACCTTTCGTGCAGAAAATCAACGCTGCTGGCGGTCCGCCCAACTCCTGCTAAGGCGGCGAAGATGCCAGTCCGCACATTCCTTCTCCTGACATTCGTC
Source organism: Allopontixanthobacter sp. (assembly GCA_041552775.1). Taxonomy (GTDB): domain Bacteria; phylum Pseudomonadota; class Alphaproteobacteria; order Sphingomonadales; family Sphingomonadaceae; genus Allopontixanthobacter. The sequence goes on along the minus strand of JBFEKH010000010.1, from coordinate 37,069 downwards.
TGTATGTTGTGGGCACTCAACGTGGTGGTCAGCCGGTTGGTGATTGAAGGGATGGGGGTGCCGCCGCTATGGTTTGCCGCGCTCAGATCGCTGGTCGTGGTGCTGGTGCTCAGCCGATATCTGCTCCCGGCCCCGCCCAAATGGCCGTGGGTTGCGCTGGTTACCTTCATGATCAGCGGAGGGTCTTTCGGTTTATTGTTCGTTGGTTTGCGCGATGCGACTCCGTCCGCCGCTGCCGTCGTCAGCCTGTCGGGCGCGCCGCTGACGGTAGTATTCGCGATCTTGATCCTGAAGGAACAGGTCCGCTGGCGCAGGGGAATTGGCATCATGATGGCTTTCCTTGGGGTCGGCGTGGCCATCGCCTCGCCCAGCGGCTGGTCGAGCAGTGTCGGCCTGATCTTCATCGGTGCCTCCGCCATCGTCGGGGCGCTTGGTTCAGTGTGGCTCAAGACCATCGAACTGCCGCCGTTGCGCCTGCAGGCATGGGCCGGGCTTGTTTCGGCGCTGGTGCTGTTTCCCATGAGCGCGCTGACCGAAAGCGGGCAGGGCGCCGCAATGCTGGCCGGCGGTTGGCGCTTTGCAGCAGGCCTGGGCTTTTCCGCGCTGGTGGTGTCGGTTTTCGCGCATACCATCTATTTCCGTTTGCTGCGCGATCACGATGCCAATCTGGTGGCGCCGCTGACCTTGATGACGCCGATCTTCACCATTGCTGCGGGGGCCGCGATTACCGGCGACGACGTTGGGCTGCAAATGCTGGTTGGCGCGTTCATCGCCGGTTTGGGCGTGCTGGTGATCATGGTCCGCCCCAGCCGCGAATTGTTCAAGCCGCTGCTCGTCCGCACCAGAATTTGAAGTCCCGGGCACGGGATTCTGGTGACAAGCCGCGCCCGCAATGCTTAGGGACATTGCATGGTTGAGATTATCACACTGACCCTGCGCCGCCCCGACGATTGGCATGTTCATCTGCGTGACGGCGACATTATGCGCGGCGTCACGGCCTATACCGCGCGGCAATTTGCCCGGGCGATCGTAATGCCCAATCTTTCGCCCCCGGTAACGACTGTCGCGGCGGCAGAGGCCTATCGCCAGCGCATCCTGGATGCCGTGCCTGAAGGGGTGGATTTCACGCCTTTGATGACCGCCTATCTGACCGATGCCAGTGATCCGGAGGAATTGGCGCGCGGATTTGCCAACGGCGTATTTACCGCGGCCAAGCTCTATCCCGCCAATGCGACGACCAATTCGTCCCATGGAGTTAGCGATATAGGCGCTATTCGGCCCGTGCTGGAACGGATGCAGGAAATCGGTATGCCGCTGCTCATCCACGGCGAGGTGACCGATAGCGAAGTCGATATTTTCGACCGGGAAGCGGTGTTCATAGACCGCACCCTGTCGGGTCTCGTGCGTGACATGCCGGGCCTGAAAATTGTGTTCGAACACATCACCACCGAAGATGCGGTGCAATTTGTCGAACATGCGAGTGCAAATGTCGCGGCCACGATCACGCCGCAGCATTTGCATATCAATCGCAATGCGATGCTGGTCGGCGGTATCAGGCCGCATGCATATTGCCTGCCCGTGGCCAAACGCGAAAAGCATCGCCTGGCGCTGCGCAAGGCGGCGACTTCCGGCTCCGCAAAATATTTTCTCGGGACCGACAGCGCACCGCATGAAGTCAGCACAAAAGAAAGCGCCTGCGGCTGCGCGGGTATCTTCAACGCGCCGTTCGCGCTGGAAAGCTATGCCGCTGTGTTTGATGAAGAAGGCGCGCTGGACCGGCTGGAAGCCTTTGCATCGGAAAATGGTCCGCGGTTCTACGGTCTGCCACTGAATGAAGGGGCCGTCACACTTGAACGCGCCGAAGTTGCGGTGCCCGCACTTGTCGATGCCAATGGAGCCGGGGTCGTGCCGTTCCATGCCGGCGAGACCTTGTACTGGCGTTTTACTGCCTAGCCAATGCGCGATTTTTCCAGCTTCGCCTGCTTGTTCCGGCGGGACAGCAAGTCCCACACGAAAATCGCCAGTGCAGTCCAGATCAGCATGAAGCATGCGAGTTGGATCGGCAGCAATTCCTCTCCGAATACGAAAATGCCCAGCAGGAACACGATCGTCGGCGCGATGAACTGGATGAATCCAAGCACCGAATAGTCCATCCGCCGCGCGGCGATTGCGAACATCAGCAGCGGTATCGCCGTGACCACACCGCCCAGCATGATTGCCAGGCTCAAGCCTAAATCCTGCCCGAAGGAGGAACCTTCTGGCGTGGTGCTGTAATAGAAAGCGACGGCAATCGCGGGAACCATCAGGATCGCCGATTCTATGGTCAGGCCAGGCAGGGCGCCCACCGCCACCTGTTTCCTCAGCAAGCCGTAAATCCCGAAGCTTATCGCCAACGACAGACTGATCCACATGGTCGTGAGCGCACCGCCTAGCAGCAACGATACGCCCGCTGCCGCAATGCCGACGGCTACCCATTGCAGACGGCCGAGTTTTTCGCGCAGCAGCAGGGTGCCAAGAAGCACATTCACCAGGGGGTTGATGAAATATCCGAGGCTGGCAGCGAGGACGTGTCCCTGCTGCACTGCCAGGACATAGACCAGCCAGTTGGTCCCGATCAGCAGCGCGCTGCCGGTAAGCATCAGAATCACCCGCGGATTGCGGATTGCTGCGCTTAATTCGGGCCCCTGCCGGCGTATTGCCACGATCACTAGGCAAATCGGGACGGTCCAGATTATTCTCCAGCCGACAAATTCCACGGCCGGAACCGTTTTGACCAGCATCAGGTACAGTGGAAGAAAGCCCCAGATCAGATAGGCACCGAATGCAGCAGGAAAGCCTGATGCCACGGGATCTGGTGAGGGAGAGTTCATCGCCAGCCTTTAGGTGCGGCCCCGCTGCACGGCAAGTCCCGCTGGATATCTCTGTTCACCGATAAAAATCACTCGGCTCGTCGCAAGTTTGCAATTCTGTATCACTGGTTGCGGACCGTTCAGAAATCGAGGCGTATTTATGAACACATCGAATGAGTAACCTGCTGTCACTGACCGAACCGAGCCTGGATAAGCGGCCAATTCGGGATTGCCAGCCACCGGCATAAGCCATGAAGCAAGAGGATGAGTACGATGATGACACGCAGCAAGACTTTCACCGCATTGGCGCTCGCCATCCCGGCTTTCGCATTGTCGGCCCCTGCAATGGCAGTGGCCCCGATGCAGGCGCAATCCGCTTTTGCACATGCCGGCACGTCGGTACATGCCGATTCGATTTTCGAAAATGGCCGTGACCGGGATGACCGGCGTTACAAGCGGGGCCGCGGCCATGATCGTGATTACGACCGCGGCTATAACCGGGATGACCGCGATTACCGCGATTACCGGGGTAGCAGTTATGACGAGCGGGTTTCGCGCGATACCCGCGTCTGGCGGGGCCGTGACGGACGCTATTACTGCCAGCGCGAAAACGGCACGACCGGCTTGCTGATCGGCGCCGCAGTCGGCGGATTGATCGGCAATGAAGTGGCTGGCCGCGGCGACCGGACTCTTGGCGCGATCCTTGGGGCCGCAGGTGGGGCGATCCTGGGCCGCTCGATCGATCGTAGCAATTCGCGCTGCCGCTGATCTGAATTAATAAAGCTCCAGCCGTCCTACCACGGCTGGTGCACGGTACCCACCGGGCCGTGGAAAGCGCTCTGTCACATCCCAGGATGTGACAGAGCGTTTTTGTTATGTCGATTGTCAGACCGCGGCACGTAAGAATTAGGTCCGCTTCTTTCCCTAACTGGGACAACGGTAAATTTAACCATCTTTACTGAGGGTTCGGTAACCTCGATTGAGGAGGACACGCGGGAACTTCCGACAATTACGCGACTTAAGTCATCAGACCATACCCGGAGCCTGCCAATGAAATTCCGTCCCGCTGTTTCCGTTGCCATACTTCCGCTGGCCATGCTTGCTGCGTGCAGTGGGGGTGCCGATGATGCGGGGACCAACGGCGAGATGGATCCGGCTACGCAGGCCGCGCTCAACGATCCGATTATGGTCGATCCCGATATGGCAGGCCAGAACGAAGCCAATGCCGCCCTTACAGGCGGCGCCGATGCGTCCCTGCCTGTCGAAGCTACCACTCCTGCCGCAATCAAGGGGGCCCGGGAAGAGGCGATGGCGCTGGTCGGTGGCAGCATCAATCTGAAGCCTGCGCCAAAGGCGAAGGCGATTATGGGTGAAGTCCCCGATACCGCCGTGCTGACCGCGGCAACCCGCGCTGCGGTGCTGCCCAATGGCACCGATTGTGCCACCGCCGTGGAATATTCCGCCGCATGGGCTGCCCGGCTGCCGGTTACTTTCCCGGTCTATCCGCGCGGCAGCACGCAGGAAGCCGCTGGCACCGACAAGGGGCAATGCTCGCTGCGCGTAGTTAACTTCCTGACGCCGGTTTCACTGGATGATGTGCTGTCGTTCTATCACAGCCGCGCGGTCAATGGCGGATACACGTCCGAACATCTCAAGGTGGAAAATGACAATGTCATCAGCGGCACCAAAGGCGCTGCATCGTTCGTAGTCTATGCCCGCAAACTGGCTAACGGCCTGACCGATGTGGACCTGATTACCAGCGGTAAATAGCGCCTAGTTAGTGAAGCCGACGCCGACACCGGCGCGCGGCTGGTCCATCTCGCTGCTTGCAACCGGATAGGCGCAGTAATCCGCTGCGTAATAGGCCGCGGGGCGGTGATTGCCCGACAGGCCGATTCCGCCAAAGGGAGCGCTCGACGATGCGCCGTTGGTCGGACGGTTCCAATTGACGATCCCCGCGCGAATATTGGCCCAGAACCGGTTGTAGTCCTGAGGGGTGCCGCCAATCAGCGATGCGGACAGGCCAAAACGCGTGCGGTTCGCCTCTGCGATAGCCTCGTCGAAATCATCGACCCTGATTACCTGCAGCAGCGGCCCGAACAATTCGACGTCGGGCCGGTCTTTCATATCTGTCGTGTCGATGATCGCAGGTGAAAGGAATGGCAGATCGTCATCCTTGCGCGTCAGATGTTTGATCGCTTTGCCGCCATGCGACAGGAAATAGAGGAAGCTTTCGACCAGCTGGTCGGCCGACTTGTTGTCAATCACCGGACCCATGAATGGCGCGGGGTCCGCGAAGGGCTGTCCCACGATAATCCGTTTCGCCAGGCTGCGCACTTCCGTTACAATCGGATCATACATCTTGGAGGTAATGATGAGCCGCCGCGCAGCAGTACAGCGCTGGCCCGCACTGGTGAAGGCGGACTGGACGATCAGCATCGCTGCGTCAGAGATTTTCGGGGTGTCAATCACCACGATGGGATTGTTGCCGCCCATTTCCAGCGCCACGATCTTGCCGGGATTGGACGCGAGTTTCCGATTGATCGCGATGCCCGCCTGTGCCGAACCGGTGAACAGGACCCCGTCAATCCCGTTGTGCGCCACCAGCGCCTTGCCTTCTTCCGGTCCGCCGATCAGCAATTGTGCGACCGCCGCCGACATGCCCGCACGGTGGAAGCACTGGATGAGCAATTCGCCGACCGCCGGGGTTTTTTCGCTGGGCTTGAAAATCACCACATTGCCCGCGATCAGGGCGGGGATGATGTGGCCATTGGGCAGATGCGCCGGGAAATTATAGGGTCCGAGGACCACCAGCACGCCGTGCGGCTTGTGACGCACGGAAGATGATCCTTGCAGCGCGGAATCGAGTTTCTTCTGGCCGGTTCGGTCGGCATAGGCAGTAACCGAAATATCGACCTTGTTGATCACCGCTTCCACTTCGGTGCGGGCTTCCCACAAGGGCTTGCCGGTCTCTCGTGAAATCAGCTCGGCCATCGTTTCAGATTGCTTGCGGACTTCGTTGGCGAAGCGGCGGCATAGCTCGATCCGGGTCCCCAGGGGCTGCGCGGCCCATGCAGGCCAAGCCCTGCGGGCCCGGTCAACTGTCTCGTCAACATTGCCAACCGGCGCGCGCCACAGTTCCGCGCCGGTGGCCGGCTCGTAAGAAATGATTTCGTTCTGGGGCACTGTGGCGAAACTCTCCGGTTGCGGCCTATATTTATTCGCACGTTAAAGTATTTGAGGCTCTGCTTCTTGGCTTCTAATGTCCATTGCGCTGTGGTCAATTCCGCTCTTCGGATTGTGATTGGTGGGAGTTAAGGACTCGCCACCTGATTTGCTAGTTAATTCCCGCTGGGACAGGCGGTTCGCCCAGGGCTCCGCCTAATTGGCGAACTGCGGTGACCTTGTCGTGCAGGGGCTGCCAATCATCGCGCTGATCGATGGCGGACCAGATCGTCTCCACCTCGTCGATCAGCATGGATTGCGGCTCTGCATCGTCCCAATAAGGATCGTCCTGTTCCACCGGTTGATATCCGTCCAGCGCGTCTGCCAATGCACCATCAGCGTTCCTGCCGCCGCGATGCCGCAACCAGAACGCCTCAGGCTCAACATCGCTGTCCCGCATTGCCGCTTCACACGCAGTCACCAGCGCTGCATCCCGGGCCGGTCCCTGGGAAGTGATGCCAAGCCGCCACGTCCAACGGCGCGCAACGGCGGCGATGTACAGCGGGCCGAACCGTTCCAGAGCAGCAATCAGCGGCGGTGCACCGACCACGCTCCGCAAGGCAATCGCCAATTGTCCGCAATTCCAGTGCAGCGCTTCGGGCTGGCGGCCAAAGGCATACAGGCCCTGTTGGTCGAAATAGGCGGCGGTGAACCCGGCATCCCAGCGAGGTAGCCAGCGCCACGGGCCATAATCGAAACTTTCGCCGGAAATGTTCATGTTGTCGGTATTGAGCACGCCGTGGACGAAGCCGGCGACCATCCAGCTCGCCGCCAGATCTGCCAGCCGTTCAACCACCTGATGCAGCAATTGCACTGCCGGTTCCTCGCGTCCCGGGGCATCGTGAGGGGGCATCGGCCCGGGATAATGTTTGAGGCAATAGTCGATCAGCCTGGTCATGTGGCCCGTTTCTTCCAGCGCGGCCAGTCGCTGGAAAGTGCCGATACGGATATGTCCGTGGCTCAGTCGGACCATGACCGCCGATCGAGTAGGTGAAGGCTCGTCACCGCGCCACAATTCCTCGCCGGTCTCGATCACCGACAGCGTTTTGGAGGTATTGACCCCCTGCGCCTCGAGCATTTCGGTGGCGAGGATCTCGCGCACTGCTCCTTTCAGCGTCAAACGGCCATCGCCCGCCCGGCTGTAAGGCGTGGTGCCTGATCCCTTGGTCCCGCAATCGAGCAATCGCCCTGCTGAATCGCGCATCTGGGCAAACAGGAAACCGCGGCCATCGCCAATCTCGGGATTATACACCCGGAACTGGTGGCCATGATATTTCAGTGCGAGCGGCTGCGGCAGATTGTCAGGCAAGCCGGCGAATCGCCCGAAATTGCTGATCCACTGATCTTCTGACAAATCTGCCAGTCCCACGGCCCTGTCCCACCGGTCATTGCGGAATCTCAAGGTAGTGGCGGGGAAATCTGCTGCGGGCACGGGTGCCCCCAGCCACTCGGCCAGTTCCAGGATTGCAGGATCGGCGCGATAAGCGGCGGGTTGCGGTTCTGCTCGCATCGGGCAATAGTGGGGATGCGCGCGGTGCATGGCAAGGCTGGTCATGGGCGGCGCGGAAATGATTTCGTTGGTCAGAACAGGAAGCGTCCCGCGCAAATGGATACAATGACTGAAGAATTGCTATGGGTAGACCGCACCTGGGAAAGCCCCGACGGCCTGACCCTGCATTTCCGCGATTATCCGGCTGATCCTGCGCTGGGGCATGCAGACCGCCCGCCGCTGGTGTGCATGCACGGCCTGACCCGGAACGCGCGCGATTTCGGTCCGCTGGCACAGCGGTTGGCGGGCGAATGGCGGTTGATCGTTCCCGACATGCGTGGGCGTGGGCAGAGCGAATATGCCAAGGATTACATGACCTACAATCCGCTGGTCTATGTGGCGGATGTAGAAGCGCTGCTGGCGCAGGAAGGGATCTCGCGCTTCATCGCGGTGGGTACCTCGCTCGGCGGGCTGATGACCATGTTGCTGGCGGCGAAGGATGCGTCCTGGCTGGCCGGAGCGATTCTCAACGACATCGGGCCGGACATCGACCCCGAGGGGATCGAGCGCATCCGACAATATGTCGGGCAGGGCCGCAGCTATCCTAGCTGGATGCACGCGGCGCGGGCCTTGCAAGAAGTGCATAGCGCGGCCTATCCGACCTTCGGGATCGAACAATGGCTGGACATGGCCAAGCGCGGCATGGTGCTGCAGCCCAACGGGCGCATCGGTCTCGATTACGACATGAACATTGCCGAGCCATTCCAGCAAGATGACGGCGCCGCGCCGCCCGATCTGTGGCCGGCCTTCGATGCCTTGCGCGATGTGCCATTACTGGTGCTGAGGGGCGCGTTATCTGATTTGCTCAAGCCTTCGACTCTGGCTGAAATGCAGCGCCGCCATCCGAACGTCGAAACGGTGACGGTTCCCGACGTCGGTCATGCGCCGATGCTGGATGAACCTGCCTCCAGCGCGGCGATCGACCGATTGCTGGCTAAGATCGGCTGAAACAGATCAAATGGCAAAACGCGTAACGAAACTGGTCAAGGCTGGTCAGGCCAAGGCTGGGCAGGCCAAGGATGGCCGGCCGCATATCCTGCATCTGCATTCCACCTTTGCTGCGGGCGGCAAGGAATTGCGCAGCGTTCGGCTGATGAACGCCTGGGGGCCAGATGTCGGGCATTCCATCGTCTCAGCGGTCCCGGAACGCATGGAGGCAGCGCAGCATATTTTGCGCCATATACCTGTTACTTATCCCGCAAACTTCTCATCGCTTGTTGGCCGACCGACACCGGGCCGATTGCAGAAACTGGCCCAGTCGATGAAGGGCTATGACCTGATCCTGACCTATAATTGGGGGTCGATTGATGCAGTGATGGCGCATACCCTGTTCGGAGAGGCGATGGGCCTGCCGCCGCTGATCCATCATGAAGACGGGTTCAATGAAGATGAATTCAAGCGCCTGAAAAAGCGGCGTAATTGGTACCGCAGGCTCGCGCTGGGCCGTGCGGCTGGATTGGTGGTTCCGTCGCAGAAGCTGGAAGAAATTGCGCTGGTCGATTGGACGCAGCCGCTCGGGCGGGTCAAGGTGATCCCTAACGGTATCCCAACTGCCGACTTTGCGAAGAGGCCGCGCAACGATGCGTTGCGCGGGGTGATCAAGCGCAAGGGCGAATTCTGGGTAGGGACCATGGCCGGCCTCAGGAAAATCAAGAACTTACCGCGGCTTGTGCGCGCCTTTGCTGGCCTTCCCGAAGAATGGCATCTGGTGATTGTCGGGGAAGGCCCGGAAGAAGACGCGATCCGCGAGGAAGCCGATCGGCTGGATATCGGCCACCGGCTCCATCTGCCAGGTTTCGTGCCCGATCCGGCCAATTACGTTGGCCTGTTCGACATTTTTGCCCTGTCTTCCGACAGCGAGCAATTCCCTATATCGGTGATCGAGGCGATGGCTGCCGGGGTACCAGTTGCGGCTCCGGCCGTTGGCGATATCGCCGACATGGTTGCTTCGGCTAACGGGCCGTACATCTCGGCCGCCGGGGACGAAGCAGGGCTGGCCGGATCCTTGCGCGAATTGGCCAACAGCCCGCAATTGCGAGCCGATCTGGGTGCTGCGAACAAGGAGAAGGCGCGGGCCCAGTTTGATGAAAAGAAGATGATCGACGCCTATCGGCGGCTGTATTCATCGGCGATGGGCCGCGAAAAGCTCGGCTGAGGGCCATGCTGCCCCCCCCCCTTAACCCGCCATTCACGCAGCGGGGGACAGGTAGGCAATCATCAATTGCATCATTTCCGCCATCGGCTAAAGACCCGAAGCGTATATCTTTAACCATTCCGGAAGAGCCGCTTGCGGCCGTGAGACCTGAAAATTGGCCCTGATACCAAAAAATAACAGCAAGAATCCGCTCGAAACTCCCGAGGAAAAGAAGGCCAGGCAGGAAACTGCGGCTGAAGAGGTGTTGCTGCGCGAAGTGGACGAGGCGGTCCGCCAAGACCAGCTCAGCAGTTTTGCGACCAATTACGGCAAGCCCCTGCTCGCTGCAGTCGTGCTCGGACTGGCCTCCTTCGGCGGCTATCTGGTCTGGGAAGGGCGGCAGGAAGCGGCAATGGAAGGCGATTCCGAAGCTCTGGTTGCTGCGCTCGACCAAATCGAAGCAGGCAATCTCGCGACCGGATCCGCCGCGCTCGAACCCTTGATTGCAGACGGTAACCCCGGGGCGCAGTCCGCCGCGCGTATGCTCAAGGCGGGAATTGCGCTGGAGCAGGGCAAGGCGAAGGAAGCGCGCGAATTATTCGCAGCGATTGCTGCTGATGACAACGCGCCGCCCGCAATGCGCGATATCGCGACCATTCGCGAAATCGCAACAGCCTACGATACGATGGCACCGACCGATGTGATCGCCCGCCTGAAACCGCTGGCGGTGCCCGGAAAGCCATTCTTCGGCAGCGCCGGCGAATTGGTCGCCATGGCTTACCTCGACCAGAACAAGCCCAAGGAAGCTGGCGCGATGTTCGCTTCGATCGCCAAGGATGAAACCGTCCCTGATGGCTTGCGGTCCCGTTCCCGCCAGATGGCAGGATTGTACGGGGTCGATGCAATCGAAGACGTAGACAAGGTGCTGGAAGAGCTTGGCAACCCCCAGGATGCCGCTGCTCCCGGCGCGCAGTAAGACGAAATCCAGCGCGTCCCCATGAATTTGAAGCGCATGAAATCTGAGGATATTTGACCCGATGACCGGCAACCATTTCACCCAAATCACCCGCGCTGCGCTGGTCGTATCGCTGGTTGCAGGACTGTCTGCCTGCAGCGGCGGCCTGTTCGGCGGCGGTGACAAGAAATCCACGCCCACGGTAGGCGAACGGGTTCCGGTTCTTTCGCGGATTGAAAGCGGTGCGGTCGTCGATCCGGCGCTGGCCGGTGTCGCGGTGGTTTTGCCGCCGGCGACAGTGAATGCCGACTGGTCACAGGGCGGCGGCAATGCGGCCAAGTCCAACGGCCATGTCGCGCTTGCTGAAAACCCCAGCCAGGTGTGGACAGTCAACATCGCAGCTTCAACCAATCGCCGCCGTCTTGCGGCCTCCCCAGTCATCGGCGGCGGCATTATGGTCGCAGTTGGCACGGACGGCGTGGTCAGTGCGTTTGACGCCGCCACTGGCGCACGCCGCTGGACCTATCAGATGAAGGTCGATGACAGCCTCCAGAATTCTGCCTTCGGAGGCGGTGCATCATTTGATGCGGGCCGGGTTTATGCGACCAACGGTGTCGGCGATGTCGCTGCAATCGACGCGCAGACCGGCACGGAAATCTGGAAAGTCAGACCCGCTGGCCCGCTGCGCGGATCGCCAACGGTAGCGTTCAACACGGTCTTCGTGATGACGCAGGACAACCAGATTATTTCCCTGTCGACTGTCGATGGTTCGAACCAGTGGCAGGAATCGGGATCCAGCGCGCAAGCTGGCGTTTTCGGTGTAGCTTCACCGGCAGCAGGGCAGGGCACGGTCATTGCCGGGTATAGTTCGGGCGAATTGTCCGCCTATCGTTACGAAAATGGGCGCTCGCTCTGGTCTGATGCACTGTCGCGGACGTCAATCTCCACCGAAGTTGGCGCGCTGACTGATATCGATGCCGATCCGATTATCGACCAGGGCCGCGTTTATGCACTGGGTCAGGGCGGCCGCATGGCTGCGTATGAATTGGTGACCGGGCAGCGGATCTGGGAACTCAATCTGGCGGGTATTTCTACGCCGGCAATTGCTGGTGAGTGGATTTTCACCCTGACCGACGATGCTCGCCTTCTGGCGATCGCCCGCGCAACCGGCAAAGTCCGGTGGATTTCGCAATTGCCGGAATTCCGCAAGCCCAAGAAGAAAACTGACCCGATTTTCTGGACCGGTCCTGTTCTGGCGGGCAACAATTTGTGGGTGGCCAGCACCGAAGGGCAAATTTACCGCATCAGCATCGCGGAAGGCTCGGCATCGCTTTACCGCGAGTTGAAAGCCCCCGTTTCGGTTGCCCCGATCGTGGCCAACAGCACCCTGTATATCCTCGACGATGACGGGGTCATACACGCCTTTCGGTGAGTGCCAAAATTGGTAACGGTCTTACCCGGCTCTTAACCCTTTTCCGCTAGTCGGGCGGGCGTGAACAACGCGCCTTCCTCGTCTGGCCGCGGTGGCGAAATCGCCGCCCCTGCCACTTTGCCTAAAAGCGATGTCTCGGCAGCGGTTGGGCTGGCCGGAGCATTGGGTCTGCTGGCGTGGGTGCTGTTTTGCCGAAACTTTGCCGAATTCTCCGAATTTCTGAGCCTCCCCGGGCCCCGCGAGCGGCTTGACGGACCCTATGCCGCGCTGGCTGCCTTGCTGTTCAGCGTTGGTCCGATGGTGGGCTGGTCGCTGATTGCCGACAAGGTTCACCGCCGCGCCTCGACCGGGATCGACTGGCACCGGCCGCGACAGATTTCTTCCGTGGTCGGAGTATCGGTCGTGAAACTCGCCGGATTATGGGCGACATGGGCAATCATCGGGTTCCTTTATTGCGTCGGGCGCTGGTATTGGCAGGGACAATATCTGTTCGCGATGGACGTGATCGGCACCGCAGCGATTCCGCTGTTCCTGTTGTCTGTTCCCTATGTGCTGTGGATTGACCGGGTTCTGGTGGAGCCGCGCGACCATGCCTGGCATTTCGGCGCGATGCTGATCGGGCGGGAGACGTGGGAAGCTGCCGAGGTCCAGAAGCACTGGCGTACGTGGATTATAAAGGGGTTCTTCGGCGCGTTCATGATCTCAATCCTGCCTGGCGGTTTCGCCGAGGTAGTGAACACCGATATTTCCGGAATTCTGGATGATCCGGTACGGCTCGCCTACTTCCTGATCGCATTGATGTTCGTGGCCGATGTGCAGATCGGTACAGTTGGCTATCTGGTCACATTGCGGCCGCTGGATGCACAAATTCGTAGCGGCAATCCCTATCTGGCGGGCTGGCTGGCGGCATTGATCTGCTATCCACCCTTCGTGTTCGCCTTCATGGGCGGCGGCGGTATCTTAGCTTACGAAGTGAATACGCCCGGCTGGGCGCATTGGTTGTCCGGACACCCTCCGCTGTTGTGGCTATGGGGCGGATTGCTCGTGTTTCTCACCGCGATTTATGCCTGGGCGACGCTGGCATTTGGTATCCGCTTTTCAAACCTGACTTACCGCGGCGTGCTGACGAACGGGCCGTACCGCTTCACGCGCCACCCGGCCTATGTTTCGAAGAACCTGTTCTGGTGGCTGTCCGTCCTGCCCTTCATGGTCAGCAGTGGATCAATGGTGGATGTGGTGCGCAATACCTTCTTCCTCGGCTGCGTCAGCGCGATCTATTTCTGGCGCGCGAAGACCGAAGAGGCGCATTTGCTGGGCGAGGACGCCAAATACCGCCAGTATCATGCATGGATGGAGCAGAACGGGCTTCTAACCCGCCCAATGGCCGCGCTCCAACGCCGCCTGCGTCCGCGCCGTGTGACGCCGTACCCAGCCGAGTAAGACGCCTCAGAAGCTCTGTTTATAGACCTGGGTCACATCACCTGCCCACTCGTTATTGTAGCTATCGAGCAGTCGCTGTGCCGGCACTTTTCCGCTGGCGACAATCTCGTCCAGCGTTTCCAGGAACCCCGTTTCATTATCGCCGCTGGAATTCAACTTCGCGCGGGCAGTCAGGCCGGCACGGGATATCTTGAGCGCTTGCTTGCCAATATCACGCAGGGTTCCTCCGCCCGGTATCGGCGCGTCCAGCGCCAGTTTCGGAACCGCATTGCGCAGTTCCTCACGCTCTTCCATGGTCCAGTCCTTGACCAGATCCCATGCGGCATCCAGCGCGCTTTGATCGTAGAGCAGCCCGACCCATAGCGCGGGCAGGGCGCAAATCCGCGACCATGGCCCGCCATCGGCGCCGCGCATTTCCAGGAAGCTTTTCAACCGGACTTCGGGGAAGGCAGTGGAAAGATGATCCCACCAATCGCTCTGCCGCGGTTTCTCGCCAGGCAGGATCGACAGTTCACCCTTCAGGAAATCGCGGAAACTAAGGCCCGATGCATCGAGATATTTGCCCTCGCGAAACACGAAATACATCGGCACGTCGAGCATGTAATCGACATAGCGTTCATAGCCGAAATCATCGTCGAACACGAACGGCAGCATGCCGGTGCGGTGCGGATCGGTGTCGGACCAGATATGGCTGCGATAGCTGAGGAAACCGTTGGGTTTGCCTTCGGTAAAGGGTGAATTGGCAAACAGCGCGGTGGCGAGAGGTTGCAGCGCTAAACCGGTGCGGAATTTCTTCACCATGTCCGCTTCTGACGAATAGTCGAGGTTGACCTGGATGGTGCAGGTCCGGAGCATCATGTCGAGGCCGAGATTGCCGACGCGCGGCATATGCCGCAGCATGATGTCATACCGACCCTTTGGCATGATCGGTAATTCTTCACGGGTCTTGTCAGGCCACATGCCGAGGCCGAGGAAGCCAACGCCGCAGCGTTCCCCGATGGCCTTCACCTGTTCCAGATGGCGCCCGGTTTCGGCGCAGGTCTGGTGCAGATTTTCCAGCGGCGCGCCGGACAATTCGAGCTGTCCGGCGGGCTCCAGGCTGACAGTGCCATCGTCCCCGCGCATGGCAATCACCTTGCCGCCTTCTTCAATGGGCTCCCACCCGAATTCGCGCAAGGCCATCAGCAGGTCGCGGATGCCACAAGGTTCGTCATAGGTAGGCGCGTGAAAATCGTCGCGCTTGTAGACCAGTTTTTCGTGCTCGGTGCCGATCCGCCATGCCTCGATTGGCTTTTCGCCAGCTTGCATTGGCTCGACCAATTGGTCGCGGCTTTCGATAATCGGGTCTTCATGCCCATCTGCGGTGCGCGTGCTCATACCGGTTTCGTTAGGCAACTGGATGCAGTGACGCCAGCAATTTTAATTATCCGCATCACCTACCACGCTTCACCAGTCACCTTTCGTCCCCATCCACAATGCTGTTGCAGCGATCGCCGCCGTTTCTCCGCGAAGTATTCGGGGCCCGAGAGTGATAGGTTTCACCTGGCCGTGCCCTCGCAACAAATCTCTTTCCGATTGGTCGAAGCCGCCTTCCGGCCCGATGAACAAGGCTGCTGTTCTGCCAGCGTTCGCAAACGCCGTGGCAGCAGGCTCGCCGCCAGTTTCGTCGGCGAAGAAGATCGTCCGTTCGGCCGGCCAATTGGCCAGCAGTGCCTCCAGCTTTACCGGTTCGGCCACGTCCGGCAGGGCGGTGCGGGCGCATTGTTCGGCAGCCTCAGTCACGATTGTCTGCGCGCGATCGAGGTTAAGCTTATCCGCGACACATCGCCGGGTGATTACCGGCTGAATCTTCGCCACGCCCAGTTCGGTCGCCTTTTCCAGAACAAGGTCAAAACGATCTTTCTTCAGCAAGGCAGCGCAGAGCCAGAAATCCGGGACGTCTTCGCGTGGGCGAAGGCACTCCAATACCTCCAGCACGACTTCGCGTTTACCAGCCGATACGACCGACGTCGCCCATTCGCCGGTCAGATTGTCGCACAGGATGACGATATCGCCGTCCTTCGCCCGCATCACGCGGCTGAGATAGTTCGCCTGCTTTCCGCCGAGTACCGCCGCCTCGCCTGCAACCAGCGGGCCGGGGACGAACAGGCGCGGTGCGCTGCGCGGCGGCCATTCCGGCGTTCTTGGGCGAGGGGGTGCGGGCATGGCTTCCCACTAAGCGCCGCACTCGGTAGGACGCAAGCATGAACGAAGGAATCGTCCCCGATACGCAGCATCGCGGCCTTGTTGCGCGCCTGCCGCAACTACCGAGAGACCTGGCCCAATTGGCGCGGTTCGACCGTCCGATTGGCTGGTGGCTGCTGTTCTGGCCTTGCGCCTGGGGGGTGTGGCTGGCGGGGGCAGGCTGGCAGTTGGCTCTGCTCGGCTGGCTATTGCTGGGCAGCATTGCGATGCGCGGCGCAGGCTGCGTTTATAATGACATCGTCGATGCTGCCCTGGACCGGAAGGTGGCTCGTACTGCGGCGCGTCCGGTGGCGAGCGGACGGATTTCCAAGCGCATTGCATGGGTCTGGCTGGCCTCCCTTAGTCTGATTGGACTGGTAGTCCTGCTGCAATTACGGTGGCAGGCCCAGCTTGTGGCGCTGGCCAGTCTGGCGCTGGTAGCCGCTTATCCCTTCATGAAGCGGATCACGTGGTGGCCACAGGCATGGTTGGGCATGGTCTTCTCCTGGGGAGCGCTAGTGGGCTGGACAGTGCTGCGTAGCGATAATTGGGACGTGCTGGCCGCGATCTATGCCGGCGGCGCGATGTGGGTGATCGGCTATGACACGATCTACGCCTTACAGGACCGGGAGGATGATGCGTTGGTCGGCATCCGGTCCAGCGCGCTGAAAATGGGTGCACAGGTCAGGGCCGGGGTGGCGCTTTTCTACAGCGCGGCAATTTGCTTGTGGGCGCTCGGTTTCTGGCTGCTGCGGAATGATTTTCTGGCGCTGCTCGCGTTGGCGCCGGTTGCATGTCACCTGGGCTGGCAGGTCATGACTATGGACGAGAGCGACCCCGATAACCCCCTCGCGCGGTTCCGGTCGAACAGGTTTGCCGGGGCGCTTATGGCGGCGGCCTGTTTTGTCGTTGGGAATGCCTGATGTGCAACCTCTACCGCATGACCAGAACAGTCGATGAAGTCGCAGGATTGTTCGATGCGGTCAATGAAGCGGCTGGCAGCAATCTTGGGGCAGAGGTGTATCCCGGCTATCCGGGGCTGGTTGTGCAAGCCGGCCACCTACGCCAGATGACCTGGGGTTTCCCGCTGCAAATGAAAGGCGCCAAGGGCCAGCCATTAAAGCCGAAACCAGTGAACAATACCCGCACCGACAAGCTCGGCAGCTTCTTCTGGAAATCGAGTTTCGAGGCCCGCCGCTGCCTGATCCCGCTGACCGGCTGGGCCGAAGCAGAAGGCGCAAAAGGTGCCAAGACGCGCACCTGGCTGACTATCCCTGATGTGCCCATATTTGCTGCGGCAGGCCTCTGGCGTTCGAGCGACGAATGGGGCGACGTCTATTCGATGGTGATTACCGACGCCGCTGGCCCCGCATCTGGGGTTCACAGCCGGATGCCGGTGATCCTTCAACCGGCAGATTATCCGGTCTGGCTGACGGGTGAACCGGGTGCCGCATTCGAGCTGTGCCGCGCGTGGGAAGGCGACGTTTCGATTGACCGGACAGTTGAGCCCTGGGTGCGCGGCGCTCAGCCAAGGCTCGTCTGATCAATCGGCTAACAAGCGGCAAACTTCGGATCGCGCGGGAGCAGCTTATTCATAGCTGACCACCTCGAATTCTATCCCATCCCAGTCAAAGAAATAGAAGGTTTTCGGCCCGGGTTCGTACGTCCCGTGACTGAGCGGCTCCAGACCTGCGCGCACTACAATCTGTTCGGCGGCGTTCAGGTCCTCGACCTGCAGGCCGACGTGATTAAGCGGCTGGCCCTTGGCATAATCGCCGTTGGCCTGTTCGTTGGTGTAAAGCGCCAGATAGGCGTCGTCACTGCCGATGTGGATGGTACGACCGTTGTTCATGGATGGTCCCTCCCACCGGATATGCCATCCGCACAGATCAGTAAGCAGAGCGGCCATGCGGGCGGGATCGGTCACAGTCAGATTGACGTGTTCAAGCCTGGCGGGGTTCATCGAATTCTCCTGTGATTTCTGCACTCGCGAGGACCGCATCTCCGCCAATGCCCAACAGGTCACTTCTGGAAACGAATCATCGCATTTGCCTATCGTGCAACCTCAAGCTAAGTTAAGGTCAAGGTATATAATGACAGAGGACAACGGGGTGGCGCGCAAGCTGAGCAAAAATGACTTCCTTCCGATTGGGGATCTGGCGCGGCGGACCGGCCTGTCCGTTTCCGCAATCCGGTTTTACGAGGACAAGGGGTTGGTCCAACCGATGCGCACGAATGGAAACCAGCGGCGTTTCCTTCGCTCCGATATCAGGCGGCTAAGTTTTATCCTGATTGCCCAGCAATTGGGTCTGGCCCTTTCTGAAATCGAGGATGAACTGGCAAAGCTGCCGCAGGGCAGGACCCCCACGGCAAACGATTGGCGCGCCATCAGCGCCTCCATCCGCGGGCAGCTTGACCAGAAGATTGCGCAGCTCACCCGCACGCGCAGCAAGTTGGACGGATGTATCGGCTGCGGCTGCCTCAGCCTCGCGCGCTGCAAACTATACAACAATCAGGACGAGGCAGCCGAGGACGGTGCGGGACCGCGCTTCGTATTGGGGTAGTTCGGGCGGCCTATTTGACCGCAACGCCGCCCTTCATCACGAAATCGACATCTGTGAATTGACCGACATCGCTGAGCGGATCGCCATCGACTGCGATGAGATCGGCCCACGCGCCAGGCTTCAGCACGCCCACTTCGCCTGACTGGCCAAGTGCCTCTGCCGCGTTGACGGTGGCTGCACGGATCGCCTGGATCGGGGTCATGCCGAATTTCACCATGACCGCAAATTGGCCGCCAGCAGTTTCGTGCGGCATGACACCGGCATCTGTGCCGAAAACCATTTTCACACCAGCCGCATTGGCCTTCCGGAAATTGTCGCGTTGGGCCTGGCTGACCAGCCGTTCCTTTGCGAGATTTTCCTCCAGCACACCGTTCGCCGCGCCTTGTGACAGCGTGTATTCGGTGTTGAAGATATCCATGCTCAGGAAAGTGCCGCGTTCCTTGGCTAGCTTGATGCCTTCATCATCGATGAAGCTGGCATGTTCAATGGTGTCGAAACCGCCGCGGATCGCCGCCTTGATGCCCGCCGCGCCGTGAGCGTGTGCCGCCGCTTTCAGGCCCCAAAAATGCGCTTCATCGGCAATCGCCGTCAATTCTTCCAGGCTCAATTGCTGAACACCGGGCGCAGTGTTGCGTGAGAATACGCCGCCGGTCGCGCAGGCCTTTATTACTTCCGCGCCATACTTGCGCTGTTCTCGCACGCGCTTGCGAAATTCTTCCGGACTGTCAGCGACACCCGGGCTCTTCTCGTTGTAGCTGGGCGGCAAGAAGGTGCTGTCACAGTGTCCGCCCGTCGCGCCCAGTGCATAGCCTGCGTTGACGATGCGCGGCCCCACGATCCAGCCGCCGCCGATTGCCTGGTCGATCCCGGCGACGTTGTAATCATCGTCGCCGACATTACGGATCGTCGTGAAACCTGCGCGCAGCATCTTTTCCGCATTCGCTACCCCGATCACCGTCCAGAACCGGTCGGTAAATTGCAGGCCGGTATAGCCGCCATATTCAGGCCGCCCGTCGAGGTGGACATGCATGTCGATCAGACCCGGGAGAATGGTATGTCCCGCCAGATCGGTCAGCGCCGAACCTTCGGGTGCGGTGCCGCCACTTTCCACCGCGGAAATCTTGCCGTCGACGATGGTGATCAGCGGCGCATCGACATAGCGCCCGCTTTCGACATCCAGCATCCGGTCCGCCTTCACATAGCTGGTTTCGGCCAGCGCTGGCGAGGCAGCAAGCGATAGAATTGTGCCGGCGAAAAGGGCGCGCGTGAATTTCATGCAGTCAGTCTCCGAAGTTGGGATTCTCAGAACTCAGGGCCGAGGGTAGAATCGAGATCGCGCGGCCGTTTGAAATGGACCAGCCTACCGCAATCCTCGTCCAATTCGGACCAATCGTCGATGTCGAGGGTAAACACTGCAAATGTTGCGGTCGGATATTTGCTTGAAAGGTCATCGAACATCGCGTCTTCTGCGGCGGGCGGAACCAGCTCAAACAGCAATTCCTGCAGGCCGGGATTATGCCCCACTACCAGCACGGCATCGGCATCGCCGCTCTTTTCGCGCAGCACATCCATCAGAGTGTCGGTGGACGCCAGGTAGAGCCTCTGGTCGAACTCTGGTTCCATTTCGGGCAGGGAAGTCGCCAAGGTCTGGCGCACCCGTTCAGCCGGACTTGCCAGCAAGCGGTCAAATTTTACCCCGTGGCGCGCGATATGCGCCCCGATCAAGGCGGCGCCCTTGCGCCCGCGATCATTCAGCCCACGGTCGAAATCGCGCTTGGCCAGATCATCCCAATCGGATTTGGCATGGCGCAGGAGTCCGAGGGTTTTCATGTCCGATTTGTCTGCCTTTAATCGATTTGCTGCGGATCATGTTGCGCGAGCTCTGTCTGGCAAACACGTTTGCCGACCCGTTGTAAAGCCTCGTCCAGTGTCAAGCGTGTGACAGGGGTGCCCGCCGGGAAGGCACTGAGCAGGCGGCTGGGAAATGCGGTAGACAAAACTATGAAATGCCCGCGGTCATTCTTGCTGCGGATGAGCCTTCCGAAAGCCTGCGCCAGTTTCGCCCGGATCAGGCGGTCATCATAGGCGCTGCCGCCATTGGCCGCGCGGCGCGCGCGGTGCAGGATTGTCGGGCGGGGCCAGGGTACCTGTTCCATGATTACGCAGCGCAGACTTTCGCCAGGTACATCCACCCCGTCGCGCAGGGCATCGGTACCGAGCAAGGTCGCGCGCGGGTCGTCGCGGAAGATATCCACCAGCGTACCGGTATCGATCGGATCGACATGCTGCGCATACAGCGGCAATCCGCCGCGAGCGAGGCGGTCGGCAATCCGGCCATGCACAGCGCGCATCCGGCGGATAGCAGTGAACAGGCCCAGCACGCCGCCGCCCGCAGCCTCTATCAGCCGGGCATAGGCACCCGACAGGGCCGGGATATCGCCTCGCTTTACATCGGTCACGATCAGGACTTCGGCCTGGTTGGCATAATCAAACGGACTGGCGGCAGTGGCCAAATGCGGCGAAACTTCAATATGCGGTGCGCCGGAACGGGCGATCGCGGCTTCCCAATCCTCGCCATCGCGCAAGGTCGCGGACGTCAGCATAACACCATGCGCCGGCTCCAGCACTACCCGCGCAAATGGCTTCATCGGGTCAAGCCAGCGCCGGTGGATCGCGATGTCGAATTCGCGCGCGTCGGACCGGTCGACCGCCAGCCAATCGACGAATTCAGGGTCAGCCGGTCCGCCCAAACGGTCTAACAATGCCTCCCACGCGGTCAGAAGATCGACCCGCCAGCCAAGCGAATGGCGTGCGCCTTCGATGCGGGCGCGGCCCTGCGCATCCAGCCAGTCGGGCGCGTCTTCCACCACCGCTTCCAGCCGGCCGCCCAGTGTGACCAGCGGATGGCGGATTGCCGCCAGCGCAGCCTGTGCCTGTCCCGCAAGCTGCACGAAATTTCCGTCCAGTCCTGCCGCCTCGGTCTCGATGCCGTAGCCCGCTTCCTGTCCGCCGCTTTCATCGCGGGCATATGTCGCCGCGCGAACCCCGGCGAACAATGTTTCCAGTGGTCCGTAAGGTTCACCGTCATTCAGCCGTTGCAGCCAACCGTCTGACGGCAAAGCCTGCGCTGCGCGTATGGCGTCCTCTACAGCCTTGCCGCCCGCTTCGTCATAGCTGGCGACATCGGCCAGCCGCGCAGCCAGCCCGCGCCTGCGCCCTCGCGCCTGACGCTCGGGGCCGATTATCCAGCGGCGCAGTTCGATTGCTTCCTGCCCTGAAAGTGCCGCTGCGAAAGTCGAATCAGCCGCGTCGAAAACGTGGTGTCCTTCGTCGAAAATTATCCGCGTCGGGCGATGGGCGTGGTCGCGTCCGCGTGCTGCATTGATCATCACCAGCGCATGGTTCGCGATGACCAGATCGGCCTGTGCGCTGGCCCGGGCCGCGCGTTCGATGAAGCATTTGCGGTAATGCGGACAGCCGGCATAAACGCATTCGCCGCGCTGGTCAGTCAGGGCCGCAATACCGCGTTTGGCAAACAAGGTGGCCAGCCAGCCGGGCAAATCCCCGCCGATTATGTCACCATCACGCGAAAAACCCGCCCAGCGTGCGACCAATTGCGCCAGGATCGCAGCGCGCCCGCCGAAACCGCCTTGCAGCGCATCTTCCAGATTGAGCAGGCACAGGTAATTTTCCCGCCCTTTGCGCACCACTACCGGCTGCGTCCCATCGGCGCGTTGTTCCGGCCACGCACTGCGGCTTTCGGCGCGCAATTGGCGTTGTAAATTCTTTGTGAAAGTGGACACCCAGACCGTACCCTGCGCCGCGCTGGCCCACAGCGATGCCGGGGCGAGATAGCCCAGAGTCTTGCCAATGCCGGTCCCCGCCTGCGCTAGCAACAGATGCGGCAGGCTATGCTGGGCGCGCGGAGCGAAGATCTTGGCGACTTCGCGCGAATACATCCGCTGGCCGTCACGCCGTTCAGCGCCATCGCCTGTTAGATGTTCAAGTTGGGCCTCGACCTCTTCTTCGGACAAAACGATCTGTCCTGGCTGAGGACGTTCGGGCGCTTCTTCCCATTCGGGCAATTTGGCAAACAGCCACTTTTCCGCCTTATCAGGGCGCATGATATGCGGCGCACAGATTTGTCCCCACGGCCAGCGCATCTTGGTGAGCGATTGAAGGCTTGACCACGCGCCCTCACGCTCTGACCAAACCTCGCTCTCGCAGGTTGCAAGCAATGCTCCGGCGGCCCTTTGCAACAGCGCGGGGATCTGGTCGTCGCTCTCTGGTTCTTCCAGG
This sequence comes from Allopontixanthobacter sp., assembly GCA_041552775.1. Classification (GTDB taxonomy): domain Bacteria; phylum Pseudomonadota; class Alphaproteobacteria; order Sphingomonadales; family Sphingomonadaceae; genus Allopontixanthobacter. The sequence goes on along the minus strand of JBFEKH010000010.1, from coordinate 14,399 downwards.
TCCAGCGCATGTGCTAGTCCCTTTGGCGTTGGCACGACAAAGCGGGCGGGATGGATGAAGGCGAACAGTTCCAGCAAGTCGAGCCCGGACAGGTCGGGATAACCGAGCCGCGATGCCACCAGCGGCGCATTAAGCATTAGCAGCGGCGTATCTGCCGCCGCCATGATCGCCTCGCCCTTGGAAACGCCGCGGGTATTGCCACAGGCATCGCGCAGCCATGTCCCGGCGTGGCTGGCATGGAGCGCGGGGAGGGGAAGTGACTGGGGCACGGTGCGGCGTTAGAACACAAGCGGAACGGCGATCAAGCGAATGCGGAAAATAAATGCGCATCGACTAAAATCATCCATCCGCTTCGCATTTCACCGCACGCCTGATTTCGAGCGCGCCCTTAATTACTGTGCCGACCTGCCGTCTTCGGTCAGATGACTATGCATGATCCTGCCTTGAAGCCGATGGGCGACACTTTCCTAAATCTTTTTCGCCGCACCAATGCGCGCAGGCGGTCCTCGTCGAACCACCAGACGTTGCAAGGCATCGAGGAATTCCTGTCTGAGCATGGTCTGGAAATGGATGTCTTCACGCTCACCGCTGCGCATGATTGCGTATCGGGGGCGGACCCACGCCTGGCGCGTGAGGTGAAACACCGTGTTCAAACCGGCAGGCCTGTTACTTCCGTCTGGCTGAAGGAAACTCGCGCTGAAAATTCCCGGCAGACCGGGATCGGACTTCTCACTGAAGTCATGAACCAGCTTGAACGCAATATCGAAGAATTCGGCCGTTCTACTCGTGAAGCGCGCTGTGCCACACGCGATTACAACAGTGTCCTCGCCCAGCATGGAAGTACGATCGAGAACAGCAACAGTAGCGTTTCAGGGGCACCCCAGAAGATCGTGAAGCTGGTTCGGACAATCATCGATCACACGCAGGCGATCGAGCAGCAAATGGCCCGTAGCGAGGAGAATTCAAAGGCATTGCGCAAGGAGCTCGACCGGACTCGCAGGTCAGCCGATCAGGATCACCTGACTGGCTTGCACAACAGGCGGGCGTTCGACCTGCAGTTTATCGGGGAAATCGAGAAGTCTGCAGGGGACGGCAAGCCGCTGTGCGTAGGCTTTTGCGACATCGACAACTTCAAACTTGTCAATGATGTACATGGCCATGAAACCGGTGACCGGGTCATACGGGCGGTGGCGCAAAGCCTGTCCAAGGTGACCGGAGACCGATGTTTTGTTGCCCGGCATGGGGGGGAGGAATTTGCCATTCTGTTTAAGGATCGCACCTTGCAGGAGGCATTCCAGCTGTTCGATGAAGCGCGCGAGGCCTTGGCTGCGCGGAAGCTGCGCAACCGGGTTACCGGCCATGCGCTTGGAAGCGTCACAATCTCCGGCGGGCTCACACTGGTTCGACATGATGCCGATCCGAGCGATTTGCTGCGTGAAGCGGACGAGGCGCTATATCAGGCAAAGAGAGAAGGCCGTAACCGGATAATCGCCTCCAAGATCTGATCTTCGCGCTTGCGAAATGGCGGTCCTTGGGCAAAAGCCCGTCCCCATGAATGATACAACGCTGATCCAAACCGCCCGGCAATCGAAGGCATGGCCTTTTCAGGAGGCCATGCGGCTGGTGAAACGTTATCCAGACGGCAAGACCGGTAAGGATGGCAAAGCGTCTCCTATGATCTTCGAAACCGGCTATGGCCCGTCGGGCCTGCCGCATATCGGCACGTTTCAGGAAGTTCTGCGGACCACGCTGGTGCGCCGTGCCTATGAGGCCCTCACAGGCGGCGCGCCCACCCGGTTGATCGCATTCAGCGATGATATGGACGGCCTGCGTAAAGTGCCGGACAATGTACCAAACCAGGCGATGCTGACCGAACACCTGGGCAAGCCGCTCAGCCGGATCCCCGATCCATTCGAACAATTCGAAAGTTTTGCCGCGCACAACAATGCAAAGCTGCGGGAATTTCTCGACCAGTTCGGGTTCGAGTATGAATTCGTTTCTTCGTCGGAATGTTATAATTCAGGCGAATTCAACGAAGCCTTGAAGGATGTCCTGCGCCATAACCAGGATATTCTCGACATCATGCTGCCGACCCTGCGGGCAGAACGCGCGGCGACTTATTCGCCGATCCTGCCGGTCTCGCCGAGCACTGGCGCGGTGCTGCAGGTGCCGGTCGAGATTGTCGATGCCGATGCCGGAACCATCCGGTTTGTTGATGTTACCGGCGAGACTGTCGAACAATCCGTGCTTGGCGGTCAGGCCAAGCTGCAATGGAAAGTCGATTGGGCCATGCGCTGGGTCGCACTCGGCGTCGATTATGAAATGTACGGCAAGGATCTGACTGACAGCGGTGTACAGTCGGGTAAGATCGCGACGGTTCTGGGCGGGCGTAAACCGGAAGGCCTGATCTACGAACTGTTCCTCGATGAAAATGGCGAGAAGATTTCCAAGTCGAAGGGCAACGGCCTGACGATCGACGAATGGCTGCGCTATGGCAGTGACGAATCGCTCGGCTTCTATATTTTTCCCAATCCCAAAAGCGCGAAGCAATTGCATGTCGGCGTGGTCCCGCGTGCCGTCGATGAATATTGGCAATTCCGCGAACGATTGGCGGAACAACCGCTGGAAAAACAATTGGGCAATCCCGTATGGCATCTCGCCCGCGCAAATGGCGGCGGGATAGGGGCTCAGGCCCCCGGTGCGGGCGATTCACTGCCGGTGACCTATGGATTGCTGCTCAATCTGGTTGGCGTGCTGGGTGCGGATGCAACCCGCGAGCAGGTATGGTCCTATCTCGGAAATTATGTCGAAAATGCAGATCCATCTGCCCACCCGGAGCTGGACTTGCTGGTGACCAGCGCGCTTGCGTACAATCGCGATTTTGTCGCGCCGACTTTGCAAAAGCGTGCGCCGACCGCGAATGAAGCCGCCGCGCTGGCGGCGCTGGATGCGGAACTGGCCGGATTGTCGGACAATATTTCAGCAGAGGATTTGCAGACCAAGGTCTATGAAATTGGCAAGGACGAGAGCTTCGGCTTCGAGAATCTGCGCGACTGGTTCCGAACTCTGTACGAGACCCTGCTTGGCAGTTCACAGGGGCCGCGAATGGGCAGTTTCATTGTCCTGTACGGCATCGAGAACACCCGCAAGCTGATTGCAGAGGCGCTTGAAAAATGATTGAATCCCGGCGTAATCCTGAAACCCTGGCGGAGGAACTTCTCGGGCGGGCTTTTGCGGATCTGGACGCCGAGGAACGCAATGTCCTGATACGTGTCGCCAGCGGGACATTGACCGGGCTTGATGCCGATGAACGTGCACAGGCCCATGCCAGCCGGGGAGACCGGGTTGCTGACAGGGTAGCTGCGGTGGGCGGTAGCTGGGGCTTTATCATCACCTTCCTGTTCGTGCTGGTGATGTGGATGCTGATCAACAGCCGCGCATTGGTAGGCCTGGGCTTTCCGACCTTCGATCAATATCCCTATATTTTTCTCAATCTAATCCTGTCGATGCTGGCGGCAATCCAGGCCCCGGTAATCATGATGAGCCAGAACCGGCAGGCAAAGAAGGACCGCATCGCCGCGCGCCACGATTACGAGGTGAACCTGCGCACCCAGATTGAAATACTGAGATTGTCGGGGCGCCTGAACAAGGTGCTCGACCGTTTCGAGGCGCATGAAAACCGAAATGCGGATGTCGCAAGCGGGCGGAGCGATTAGCCTTGCGCGTGTTCGGTCATTTCCATGGCCGGGTCCGGTACCATTTCGTAATCACATATTTGATGCCCTCAATCACCGGAGTTCCGGCGTGCATCGTGTCGAGATTGGGCCGACCGTCGGGCAGCGCGTTGTTCCACGTCAGCAGGACGCCGGGCTTCGGGGCAATGTTGATGCCGACTTCGGTGAAATGGGTTTCGCCACCTTTGTCGACCGGGTTGAGGAATACCATTGCGGTCCAGCTGCGTTGTCCGCCGCGCTTCCGTTCCGGCTTCCAGTAGTCCTGATCGGTATAAAACCAGTCGTTATGCGGCTTGAATTCCTGGCCGGGCAGATAGCGTTGGCCCTGGATTGTCTCGCCGCATTCCGGTTTCATTCCCAGCAGATCGTCCATCCGCCGGGAGATACCCTGTATGAAAGGATCGCGCGAGTCGAAATTGCCGGAATAGGATGTGCGAATGCCCGTGGAATACTCCTGGTCGAACAGCTGGCTGGGCTGCGCAACAACATCGATCATGCGCATCAGGCGGGTGCATTCCGGACCGGACAGGAATTTGCCGACCGCGAAGATCTCGGCCTTGTCAGTGGGAATCTTGTACGCTTTCGGATCAGCCTCCAGCCGCTTGCGAACGCTCGCGCCCACCCGTTTGAGGCCATCCTTGTCAGGGGTGATTTCCGTTTTCGTCATAGGACTTGTTCCTAGCATCCGGTGCGTGGACCGCAAGGTGGCGCTTGTCGCCGCGTATTTTCTTGCTAGCACATGCTGCGAACCCACTTTGAAAGGCCGTCTGATGACTGATGTTACGCGTAGCCGTTATTCTACCGGGTCAATGATTTTCCATTGGACCATTGCGATTGCGGTGATTGTTACCTGGCGTATCGTCGAGGCCGCAGAGCATGCATCCAAGGTCGACAAGGCATATTGGATGGGCCACCACAAGGCGCTCGGGATTAGTATTCTGGTGCTGACGCTTGGGCGGCTGGCGTGGCGGCTGGCCCATCCGGTGCCACCGATGTCCACCTCTGTCGCAAAGTGGCAGCGCCTGCTGGCCCGCGGGGTGCACATCCTGTTCTATGTTCTGTTGATCGGCCTGCCCATCGGCGGCTGGATCGCGACATCCTATTTTGGCCAGGGCGTTGATATCTGGGGCCTGTTTACGGTGCCAGCACTGCCGGTTGGCAATTCTCCTGAAGCCGGCAAGTCGATCATCGGCCTGCACAAGACTGGGGGTGAAATCATGATCTATCTGATCGGCCTGCACATCCTCGGCGCGTTGAAGCACACATTCTGGGACAAGGATGGCACCCTGTTCAAGATGTTGCCGTTCGGCACGGTCAAAGGCTGAAACCGGCCTGACAGGCACAAACGAAAGCCCCCGCCAGCAATGCTGACGGGGGCTGATGGTAAGTTCCGGTCACTCGATTGCCAGAAGCGAATTTAGGCGGTTTACCAGAAGAAGTCGTGGATCACGTCGACCACTTCGCCAGAGTAGATATCCACCAGCAGTACGTCGTCGTAATATCGGACCCAGCGATAAGGACCGTAGACTTCCGGCAGGCGGTACTGCCACGGATCGTTGATCCAGTAACGGCTGCCGAAGAATACCGACCCAAGACGGAAACCGATGTTCACCCGGCTGTAGCGATAGTCCCGGTAGGGCGCGTAATAGTGACCCAAGCGGAAGATATTCCGGTTGCTGGCACGATATCCGTTCCAATTATACCGGTTGTTCTTACGCCAGCTGTTCCGATCCCAATTGCGATGGTCGCGGTAGTGATTCCGGTCGTTCCGGGTATCCCGGCGATCACCGCGATAATCATTCCGATCATTACGGGTATCCCGGCGATCACCGCGATAATCATTCCGATCATTACGGGTATCCCGGCGATCACCGCGATAATCATTCCGGTCGCCCCGGTAATCACTGCGCTGGTCACGGGCATTGTCGCGTTCACGTCCGGAATAGCTGCCGGTCCGGTTACGGTCGGTATAGCTTGAGTTGCGGGTGGGTGTCGCGCGTTGGACGGTCCGGTCCCTCAGAACCGAGCGGTCCTGTTCCTGCTGGCGCCGGACAGCTTCGCCGCCCCGGTTGTTAGGCAGATCCCTGACGGCTACTGGGCGCGCACGGCGCCGGTCACTCTCGACCGTGCGGGTAACTTCCCGGTTTACGGTTCGTTGCTGGACTGGCTGACTGCGAACCGGTCGTTGTTCCCGCGTCTGCGTTTGCTCGGGCCGTTGAGCCTGCCGTTGCGGCGCTGCTTCACGTCGTGATTCAATCCGGGCCTCGCGGCGATCGGAACGGTTCTGGCGTGCTACAGATCCACGGTTGTCGCGCTGTTCGGCGCGCTCGGGCCGGTCAGCCGCAGCTGCCGCGCTCGGCAGCGACGTTACGGCCAGTGCAGCGGCAAGAGCCGACAGACCACTGGTCATCAAGAGGCGCTTCAAGGTCATGTCGATTCTCCTGTTGGCTACCGCGTTTGCTAGGCATCTGCGGAGGTATGAGAGATGTTTTAGTTCATCTAACCTGACATGAAACTGAACAAACTCTATTACCTTGTGTTCAGGTTAGAGGTCTGTTGACTGAATGCCAAGTCGATTGACTCAGGACGTTAGCGGGTATCTTAAGCCGCCATGACTGAACTGCTCGAACCGATCCTGGATGAAATTCACAATCACTTGCACCACGGTTCAACCCGGCGCCGTTCGGCGATGCATACGCCGGTCATCGGCACCGCTGACGGCGATTTGCGGGTGATGGTGCTGCGCGAATTCGAGCCAGCGACCAGGACGCTGCGTTTTCACACAGATGTCCGCAGCCCCAAAGTCACTGCGATCATGCACGATCCCGCGGTTACGGTGCTGTTTTATGATCCTGATGCAAAGGTCCAGATCAGGGCGCGCGGGTTTGGCCGAGTCGAAACCAGTGGTGCGGTGGTCGATAGCGCATGGGGTCGGGCCACGCCCTTTGCCAAACGTTGCTACCTCGCCGAGGCTGCGCCGAGCGGTTCCAGCGAAGTCCCGGTGTCAGGTCTGCCGGATTGGGTGGAGGGGGTGACGCCAACCGAAGCGCAGGTAGCTCCGGGACGGGAAAACTTTGCCGTCCTGCTGGTACAAGTGCAGGCATTCGACTGGCTTTATCTGGCAAACACCGGACACCGTCGGGCTATGTTTGAATTTTCGGAAGATGGAACGCGCAGCAGGTGGCTGGTGCCCTGATCGGCTAGCACCTTGAAGTCAGGCGGCGCCGATTTTCTTCAGCTTTTCGATCAGGCTGGCTTCGTCAAACGGCTTGGTGACATACTCGTCCGCTCCGTAATCAATGCCCTTGTGAATATCGAATGTGTCCTTCTTGGTGGTGCAGAACACGACCTTTGGGCGCTTCGCTGTCGGCTCCTCGCGTAATGCGGCCAGGAATTCCAGGCCGGTCATCACCGGCATGTCCCAATCGAGGATGATCAGGTCGGGCATGGCGATCTTGCACTTCTTCAGCGCTTCCTCGCCATTTTCCGCTTCGTCGACATGATAGCCAATATCCGAGACTATCCGCCGCGAGACTTTGCGGATCATTCGCGAATCGTCGACGAGCAGGCAGTATGGCACGCGTCCGGCAGCCTGCTGCGCTGGCGGGGCGGGCTGGCTTTCTGGCCGAGGTACGCGCCGTCCGGTCGCCATTTGCGGCGGCGGCGCCACGTTTGGCTGGGCATCTGGCGTGGTTTCCACTGGCGGCGTCTGTGCTTGCGGCGGAGCCGGTTCGGCGGGCGCAGCGGGGACCGGTGCGTCCTCTGCTTGAGCGCGATCCTGGTTGGCCGGCGCCGGAGCGTCAATTCGTTTTATGAGATTGCGAATGGGAGGACTCCTCCGTTTGCTGCCCGATGACCGGCTCCAAGTCCGGAACCGCCCATTGCCTGGCGGTCAGCCATGAAATCTTCTTGCGGAGCCGTTTCGTCTTCTGAGGGGGTCATGCGGACATGGAGATACGGGACCCAGATATCGCCGTAGTCGGCCTTCTGGTACCACAGGTCCAGGATGTCATAGGACGCCCAGAAGCCGTCCGGCTCCCGCAAACGCAGGCCTTCGCCGATACGGGGCATGACGGCCATCTTAATCCGCTCATGAGACTGGTGGGTCTCGTTCTGAATTTCGATTTCGATCACTGCGCTGCATCCCTTGCTTGCGAGAAACAGACATAGGGTGAAATGCTTTATGAATTGGAAACAGACGGGCGGGGGAAAGGGAATTTTTACCCGGTTTCCCGGCCAGTCTTGCTCATGCGGTCAGTGGGGACGCCGCCAGCCATGGCATGTGGTGCCGTGGCTGGCGGTTCCGGTTCAGTTTAGCGCGTGAGCTTCTTGTAAGCCAAACGAGTAGGCCGATCCGCCGCATCGCCCAGACGGCGGCGCTTGTCCTCTTCATAAGCTCCGAAGTTACCTTCAAACCATTCCACGTGGCTATCGCCTTCGAACGCCAGAATATGCGTCGCGAGCCGGTCGAGGAAGAAGCGGTCATGCGAGATTACCACCGCGCAACCGGCGAAATTCTCGATCGCGTCTTCCAATGCGCGCAGGGTTTCGACGTCGAGATCGTTGGTCGGTTCATCCAATAGCAGCACGTTGCCGCCATCTTTCAGCATCTTGGCCATGTGGACCCGGTTGCGTTCACCGCCGGACAGCTTGCCGACGACTTTCTGCTGGTCTGCACCCTTGAAGTTGAACGCGCCGACATAAGCCCGCGTGGACATGTCGTGGCCGTTGACCTTCATGTAATCGAGGCCGTCGGAAATTTCTTCCCAGACGTTATGCTTCGGGTCGAGATCGTCGCGGCTCTGGTCGACATAGCCGAGGTGAACCGTTTCGCCGATTTCAATGGTGCCGCTATCGGGCGTTTCCTGGCCCGTAATGATCCGGAACAGCGTGGATTTACCCGCCCCGTTGGGGCCGATGATCCCGACAATGCCGCCCGGCGGAAGCATGAAGGACAGGTCTTCGAACAGCAATTTATCGCCATAGGACTTGGTCAGGCCCTTGGCTTCGATGACCTTGCTGCCGAGGCGTTCTGGCACCTGGATAACGATCTGCGCCTTGCCCGGCTTGCGGTCGCCCTGCGCGTCCTGCAGCTGTTCGAACTTGCGCAGCCGCGCCTTGGACTTGGTCTGTCGGCCCTTGGGCGTCTGGCGGATCCACTCGAGTTCTTCTGACAAGGCTTTCTGGCGGCCGGAATCCTCGCGGTCTTCCTGCGCCATCCGCTTGGCTTTTTTCTCCAGATAGGTCGAGTAATTGCCTTCGTAGGGATAATAGGAGCCGCGATCGAGTTCGAGGATCCATTCCACCACATTGTCAAGGAAGTAGCGGTCATGGGTGATCATCAGCACCGCGCCGGCATATTCCTTGAGGTGGTTTTCCAACCATTCGACGCTCTCGGCGTCAAGGTGGTTGGTCGGCTCGTCCAGCAGAAGGATGCCGGGCTTCTGGATCAGCAAGCGGGTCAGCGCGACTCGGCGTTTTTCACCGCCGGACAGATTGTCGACCGCCATGTCAGATGGCGGGCAACGTAGCGCCTCCATCGCGATTTCCAGCTGGTTGTCTAGCGTCCACCCGTCAACTGCGTCGATCTTGGTCTGCAGCTCAGCCATTTCATCGCCAAGCTTGTCGAAATCGGCATCGGGTTCGGCCATTTCGGCGCTGATCGCATTGAAACGGTCGACGAGATCTGCGGTTGCGCGCGCCCCATCCTTGACATTTTCTAGCACCGACTTGCTTTCATCCAGCTGCGGTTCCTGCGCCAGATAGCCAACCGTGATATTCTCGCCCGGCCATGCTTCCCCCGTGAAATCGGTGTCCAGCCCGGCCATGATCTTGATCAGGGTAGACTTGCCCGCGCCGTTAGGGCCAACGATGCCGATCTTCGCGCCTTGATAGAACTGGATATTGATGTTCTCGAGCACCGGCTTCTTCGCGCCGGGGAATGTCTTGGTCATGTTTTTCATGACATATGCGTATTGAGCGGCCATCGGTGGTCCTTCGGATCGTATCTTGTGCTGGATGCGGAGCGCCGTGCTCCGAAAGTTTCTGGGCAGATAAGCATTCATGCCCTGCGGGGCAAGCTGGACTTGGGATGCGAGCAGCGATAGCAGCACGGCATGCAAAAAACCATCTCTGCGCTGGCCGCACTTTCGCTCTCCGTTTCAGCCACCGCCGTGACCGCGCAATCGCCCGATCACGCCGATATTGCGCTGGAGGCAGACACCATCGCGTGGGACTTTGTTGAAGGGCTTACCACCGAAGTCGGCCCGCGTCAGGCTGGCACCGAAGCAGAAGCGCGTGGCCGCGACTGGTCGATGAACTGGCTGAAAGCGAACGGTTTTGCCAATGTCGCGAATGAACTCTTCATGATGGATACCTGGGTTCGCGGCGCCGAGACAGCGGAGATTGTTTCGCCATTCCCGCAGCCATTTCATGTGACCGCATTGGGCGGCAGCGCGTCCACCGGCGCGGACGGAATTACGGCTGAAGTGGTGATGTTCCGCACGGTCGCGGAACTGCAAGCCGCCGCTGGCAGCCTGGCCGGAAAGATCGCCTATATCAGCCATTCGATGACCCCGACGCAGGATGGCTCGCAATATGGATTCGCCGGCCCGGCGCGATGGACCGGGGCGAGCATTGCCGCAGGTAAGGGAGCGGTCGCATCGGTGATCAAGTCGGTCGGCACGGATTATCACCGCAACCCGCACACCGGCGGCACGGCGGTGGTCGACGGGATGATCCCGGCGGGCGCCCTGTCTTTGCCGGATGCCGCCAATCTGGAACGGATGTTCGAGCGGGCTGACGGCAAGCCGGTGACCATGAAACTGGTCCTGACACCGCAAAAACTTGGCCAGACTGCATCGGGCAATGTCGTGGGCGAGATTGTCGGGCGCGATCCATCGCTTCCGCCGGTTCTGCTGGCATGCCATCTCGATAGCTGGGATCTTGGAACGGGCGCGATCGACGATGGCGCGGGCTGCGCGATCATCTCGGCTGCGGCGCGCCACGCAACGATAGCGGCAAAGCCGCTGCGGACAATTCGCGTGCTGTTCGCCGGGGCGGAAGAAGTCGGCCTGTGGGGCAGCAAGGCTTATTCCGCAGCGCATATCGACGAGCCTATTGGGGTGGGCCTCGAAAGCGATTTCGGCGCAGACCGGATCTGGCAGATTCAGACCAATTTCGGCCAGAGCAATCCGGCGCTGGCCGCAAAGCTGGCCGCTGCGGTTGCCCGTTTCGGGGTTGCGCCGTCAGACACGGTCGCCAATGGCGGGGCCGACATCAACATCTCGCGCGATCAGAAGGGCGCGATTATCGACCTGCAGCAGGACGGCACGCGCTATTTCGACTTGCACCACACGCCGGATGATACGCTGGACAAGATCGACCCGGCCCAGCTGCGCCAGAATGTCGCGGTATGGACCGCCGTGGTCCAGGTGCTCGCGAACGAGCCTGGGTCGATCAAGGGTTCAACTGAAGGCGGCGAGTGAGCCCTAGCGGCGCTGGCGTTCCAGTAATTCGATCAATTCGTTGAACTTGGTGCGCTGTTCCGCCTCGTCGCCCGAGGCGATAGCGGAAGCAACGCAGCTGGCGGCGTGGTCCTTCAATACTTCGCTTTCAACCTTGGCGAGGGCGGATTTGATCGCCTGGATCTGTCCCAAGACATCGATGCAATAGCGCCCGTCCTCGATCATCTGGGTGACGCCGCGTACCTGGCCTTCGATCCGGCGCAGGCGGTTGATCTTGGTTTTTGTCTCCGAAGTCGGCACTGGTTTTCCCACACTTGTAATACCCCAAGGGGGTATTATGTGCACTTTCATGACAATTTCAAGCCGCAGTCCGAATCGCCTTTCCATCCCGCGCCGCAAATTCCTTGCCGGAAGCGCTGCCTTGGTCGGCGCCGCGCAGATGACGATACCAGCTTGGGCGAGGGGCGAAAGTCTTACCCATGCCGGTAAGGGATCGGGCACGGTTTCGGGTGAGGATATTCGCCTGTCGATCGGGCGTTCGCATTATTCGACGGGCGGCCGCAGCGGCCATGCGGTGACCGTCAATGGCACGGTTCCCGGCCCGTTGGTGCGGCTGCGCGAAGGGCAGAATGTCCGCCTGCACGTGACCAACACTCTGGACGAGGACAGCTCGATCCACTGGCACGGTTTGCTGCTGCCATTTCAGTATGACGGTGTGCCGGGCGTTAGTTTTCCGGGCATCAAGCCGGGTGAAACATTCCTGTATGAATTCCCGATCCGACAGAACGGCACCTATTGGTGGCATAGCCATTCGGGCCTGCAGGAACAGACGGGACATTATGGCCCGCTGGTGATCGACGCCGCGGAACATGACCCACGATATGACCGCGATTATGTGGTGCTGCTGAGCGAATTTTCGCCGCTGCACCCGCATTCCATCATGCGGAAGCTCAAAGTTTCCGAAGGGTATTTCAACTACCAGATGCAAACCGCCAGCGATGGAGACATGCCCGGCGAGATGCGCCGCATGTGGGGCGGAATGCGGATGAATCCGCGCGACATCAGCGACGTGACCGGCGCGGTCTATACCTACCTGATCAACGGCCATGGCCCGTCCGATGACCTCGAATATCTGTTCCAGCCGGGCGAACGCGTGCGGCTGCGGATCATCAACGGCAGCGCGATGAGCTTCTTCAACATCCGCATTCCGGGCGTGCCGATGACGGTAATCCAGGCCGATGGTCAGGATGTCCGCGATGTCGAGGTTGATGAACTGCAGATCGGCACGGCAGAAACTTACGACGTAATTGTAACGCCGCCCGCCGGCGCGCATGCGTTGGTGGCCGAGGCGATGGACCGTTCGGGCATGGGCGTGGCCACGCTGACCTCCCAGCCGGGCGCGGCGGCACTTGTGCCCGCTTTGCGCGAGCCGGTGACCCTGACGATGGCGGACATGGGGATGGGCGGCATTGAAGGTATGGACCACGGCACGATGGATGGCGGCAAGCAAGATCATGCCGCGATGGATCATGCCGCGATGGGTCATTCCATGGAGCCTGCGCCATCCAAGGCTCCGACGGCAGGAATGGACCATTCAGGGGGCGGAATGAGCCATTCGATGCGCGATGGCAGTAATTTGCCGCCGGATGTACAGCTTGGTGCCGGGGTCGATATGATCGCCCCGATGCCGGTAGACCGGATGGATTATCCCGGTCTTGGCCTCGACAAGGTCGATCACCGCACGCTGCGCTATACCGATCTGCGCGCCAAAAAGCCCGATCACAGCGTCAAATCTCCCAGCCGCCAGATGCAGATCCACCTGACCGGGAACATGGAACGGTACATGTGGTCGTTCGACGGCAAGAAATTCTCCGCCGTGGCCGATGATCCGATCCGGTTTGCCTATAATGAGCGGGTGCGGGTCAAGCTGGTCAATGACACGATGATGGCGCATCCGATTCACCTCCACGGCCATTTCTTCGAGTTGGTGAACGGGGCAGGGCATGGCCAACAGCCGCGCAAGCACACGGTGATCGTGCAGCCGGGCAGCACTGCCACATTCGACCTGACGGCGGACGAATCTGGCGACTGGGCGTTCCACTGCCACCTGCTTTATCACATGCATTCTGGGATGTTTCAGGTCGTGACCGTACGCCCGCTTGGGGGGGACGCATGATGCGACAGACTGCAATGATCGCGCTGATTCCGGCGCTGCTGGTGGCCGCGCCCGCGATGGCGCAGCATCAGCACCATGCAGCGCCCGCCGCTGAGGAAAGTGGCACGCCACCTCCTACCTCTGGGCCAACCCCTGCGCCAGCATATGACATGTCGGCAATTGCGAAGGCGCTGGGCAGCAAGCAAGCCGCTCCGGTCGCCGATCCCCACGCAGGCCATGACATGTCCGCGCCGCCAGCCGAAGAGGCTCCGCCGCCACCGCAGGCAACGCAGGGCCCGCGCCATGCAGCGGATGCGATCTGGGGTGCGGACGCCATGGCGGCCGCTCGCCAGACGCTGAAGTCGGAAAACAGCGGCATGATCACCAGCGTGGTGATCATTGACCGGCTGGAGGCGCGCACGGCCAATGGCGAGGAAAAATATCTGTGGGATGCGCAGGGCTGGTACGGCGGCGATCTCGACAAGCTATGGCTGAAATCGGAAGGCGAGGGCAGCTTTGACGGCCCACTCGAATCCGCCGAAATCCAGGCCCTGTGGAGCCATGCAATCGGTCCGTTCTTCGATTTGCAGGCGGGCGCGCGCTATGATCTGGAGCCAACAGGCCGCGGCTATGCGGTTCTCGGTGTTCAGGGCCTCGCGCCCTATATGATCGAAGTTGATGCGGCGCTGTTCCTTTCCGATCGCGGCGACGTGACCGCGCGGGTCGAGGCGGAATACGACCAGAAGCTCACCCAGCGGTTGATCCTGCAACCACGCGCCGAAATTGAACTGTCGGCGCAGGATGTGCCTGAGCAAGGCATCGGCGCTGGGCTGACCAAGGCTGAAATCGGACTGCGGCTGCGGTACGAAATCGTCCGCGAATTCGCGCCCTATGTCGGCGTGGAATATGAGGCCAAGACTGGCAAGACAGCTGATTTCGCACGCCTTGACGGCGAAGACCCTGACGGTGTCGTGTTCCTGGTGGGGATCAAAGCCTGGTTCTGAACCAGAAGCTGAAATTCAAAAGTGGTCGGGGAGACAGGAT
>JBFEKH010000009.1:0-44488 GCA_041552775.1 Allopontixanthobacter sp. | reverse complement strand
TCGCGAGGCCGCCGGTCGCCAGTCCGGTCACTTGCGCGGCTGTAACGGTGCCATTGCCATCCACACATGGAATTCCCGGGATCAACGGTGCCCCGAAGATGCTGGTCAGGCATTGCAAGAACAGACCTTCCTCGGTCGAAAACGGGACATTCTGACGACCATCTTCGGTGAAGAAATTCCATCCGAACGAAGCGCGCCATGACGGATCATTGTAACTGAAGCGCGTTTCGTGGCTGAACTGCCATCCATCGGCAATCTCTGCGAATTCCAGAAACGGGGCCGCGCCGCCATCGGCATCGAACACTTCGTCACTGTCGAACTCGCGGTAACCATTGACCGTGGTGAAGGTCCAGCCATCGGCAAATTCGTATGCCAGCGTCATATTGGAATCATAGACATCGCGGGTCAGACCGAGCTGGCTATCGCCCAACACCTGCGCCGAATAGGGCGATCCGCCCAGATTGGCCGCGCCAAACGGGTTTGCCGGACCTGCTTCGGTGGCAAATGTGCCCGAGATGAATGGCGTGCCGCCATTGCGCTGGCGATCATAGGTGCCGATCAGGTCGATCGTCAGCGCATCGGTAGGTGTGAACCGCAGCGAAGCGCGCACCCCGAGCTGGTCCTGCGAGTAAAGTTCCTCTTCCTGCGAAGCCGCCAGATTTTCAACATAGCCATCGCGAGTGCGCCACTCGAAAGCGATCCGCCCCGCAACCACGTCCGAACCGGCATTGATATATCCGCCCAAAAGAGTTTGATCGAAATTGCCGTAACCGCCGGTCAGTTCGGCTGACAGGCCCGGTCGCGGTTTGGCGGATACCAGACTGATAGCGCCAACTGCGGAGGCAGTACCGAACAAGGTCGCCTGCGGGCCTTTGATGACCTCGACCCGCTCCAGGTCGTAGATCGCCTGATAGGACCCGCGCGAACGGGATATGTCGACGCCATTGTAATACAGCGTGACCCGCGGCCCCTGCTGGGACGAGCCGCTGTCCGAAGTAATCCCGCGGATCACGATGCCGGGGTTGTTGGCGCTCTGTTCCTGAATGTTCAAGCCAGGAATATAGTTCGACAATTCGTCGAGATCGCTGACCCCGAGTTCCTTGATCCGCTGGCCGCTGACCGCTGAAATGGTGATCGGCACGTCGGTTGCACGCTGTTCGATCTTCTGCGCGGTAACCACGATGGTGGTGTCATCCGCTGCCCCGCCCGCAGCGTCAGCCGTCTGCGCGAAAGCAGCGGAGGGCAAAAGGACAGTCGTACAAAGCAACACGGCGTTAAGTGAAGTGAACTTGGACATTGGATGCTCCCTGAGAGGTTGCAGCGCCGCTATCCGTCCAGTGTGAAACGACTAAGACCTGTGGGTGACAGGGTCAGTCACAATCACAGGCAAAATCAGTCGTAATGCAGATTTATCTTGCCCGCAGCCTCCGCCGCGGTGCGCCGGGCGTCATCGGTATTGCCTGCCCCCGCCAGTGCCACGCCCATCCGGCGATAGGGCCGTGAGGTTGGTTTCCCGAAAATGCGGAGATCCGCGCCGCCCGCCATGGCCTCCGCCAGTCCGGAATAGGTCACTGTCTCGCTGTCCCGGTCTGCCAGGATCACGGCAGAGGCAGCGGGGCGTGCGCGAATCGGGGTCGGGATCGGCAGGCCGAGGATGGCCCGGGCATGCAGATCGAACTCGCTGAGATTCTGGGAAATCAGCGTCACCATCCCGGTGTCATGCGGGCGCGGCGAAAGTTCAGAGAAGATGACTTTCTCACCCTTCACGAAAAATTCCACGCCGAACAGGCCGTAGCCTGCCCCATTCCCGGCCAGATCGTCGACCACCTTGCGCGCCATGTCCTGCGCGGTGGAAATTGCGGTGTCGGACATTGCCGCGGGCTGCCAGCTTTCCTGGTAATCGCCGCGTTCCTGCCGGTGACCGATGGGCGGGCAGAACAGAACCCCGTCCTTGGTTCGCACGGTGAGCAAGGTAATCTCATAATCGAAATCGACAAATTGCTCGACGATCACCCGTGCCCGGTCGCCGCGCATGTTGGCGCGGGCATAGTCCCACGCGGCCTCCAGCTCATCCGCAGTGCGGACCGTGCTCTGGCCCTTGCCGCTGGACGACATGACCGGCTTGATCACGCAAGGCAGCCCGGTGAACTCCGCGCCCGCCAGCACTTCGTCCAGGCTTTCGGCATATTGGTAGCGCGAGGTGGTGAGGCCCAAGTCCTGCGCGGCCACATCGCGGATGGCATCACGATTCATGGTCAGTTGCGCCGAGCGGGCGGACGGTACGATATTGACGCCTTCCGCTTCCAGTTCGGCCAGAACTTCAGTCCGGATCGCTTCGACCTCTGGCACCACAAAATCCGGCCGATGCTTCGCCACCACCGCGCGCAGGGCATCGCCGTCGAGCATCGAGAACACCTCGCTCTCGTCTGCCATCTGCATCCCGGGCGCCCCGGCATAGCTGTCACACGCCACCACATGGCAGCCCAACCGCTTGGCCGAAATCACAAACTCGCGGCCCAGTTCGCCTGAACCGAGCAGGAGGATTTTTGCGGTGTAGGACATGGCCTGACCTTATGCCGCCTCGTCCTCTGCATCCAGCCCGTAAGCCGTGTGCAAGACCCTCACAGCCAGTTCGGTTTCGTCCTCGTCGATCATCACGCTGACCTTGATTTCGGAGGTAGTGATCGCCTGGATATTGATGCCCCGGTCGGCCAGCGCCTTGAACATGGTTGCCGCTACGCCCGCATGGCTTTTCATTCCCACACCAACGACGCTGATTTTCGCCACTTTGCTGTCGGTGATGATCCGGTTGTAGCCGATGGCACTTCGCTGATCCTCCAGCAATGCCTGCGCCCGCGACAGATCGGTTTGCGGCACGGTGAAGGTCACGTCGGTCTCGCCCTTGTCGCGGCCAACGTTTTGGATGATCATGTCGACATTGATCGAAGCATTGGCGAGCGGTTCGAAAATATGTGCCACCGCGCCCGGCTTGTCGGGAACGCGGGTCAGGGTGACCTTCGCTTCGTTCTTGTCATGCGCGATGCCGGTTACATGCTGGCGTTCCATTTCACCATTCTCCAGAAGTTGTTCCATCTCCTCTTCGGAGACAATCATTGTACCGGGCAGATCGTCTGCCGGGGTAGCATCATCATCGATGAAGGATGACAGGACCTGCACCCGCACGCCCCGCTTCATCGCCAGCCCGACGGACCGGGTCTGGAGCACCTTCGCCCCGACCGATGCCAGTTCGAGCATTTCTTCGTAGGTCACTGCCTTCAGCTTGCGCGCCTTGGCCACGATCCGCGGGTCGGTGGTATAGACTCCGTCCACGTCGGTGTAGATATCGCAGCGGTCCGCGCCGATTGCCGCCGCCACCGCCACTGCAGACGTATCCGAACCGCCGCGCCCCAGCGTGGTGATCCGGCCAGCATCGGACACGCCCTGAAAACCGGGAATAACCGCAATCTCGCCTGCATCCATCGCTGCGATCAGGGCTGCTGCATCGATATTGGCGACACGCGCCTTGGCATGGGCCTCGATCGTGCTGATCGGCATTTGCCAGCCGAGCCAGCTTCGCGCCTTGCAGCCCAAAGATTGCAGGGTCAGCGCCAGCAGTCCGGATGTCACCTGTTCGCCGCTGGCCACGACCACGTCATATTCGGCGGGATCGTACAGCGGGTTCGCCTCTCGGCAGAAATTGACCAGCCGGTCCGTCTCGCCCGCCATGGCGCTGACCACCACTGCGACCGAATGGCCTGCTGCCTGCTGGCGGCGCACGATATTGGCGACCCGGCGAATACGCTCGGTGCCGGCCATCGATGTGCCGCCGAATTTCATCACGATCCGGGCCAATGTCTGCTGTGCCTCTCTGCTGGAACCAATTGCACCTGGCTGTTAAGGGTGCTGCATGAGTGATGCAACTGTAAGTATGAAACCGGTATCTGGCGTAACTATCCGGCCGGAGGAAGCTGCGCATTTCGGCGCCCTTGCGCGCGAATGGTGGGATCCCAAGGGCAGCTCTGCCATGCTCCACCGGCTGAACCCGGTGCGGCTGCGCTATATCCGTGAAGCAATCGACCTGCATTGGGCGGGTGATATCGAAAGCGTGCGGCCCTTGACCGGCAAGACCGCGCTGGATGTCGGCTGCGGTGCGGGCCTGCTGTGCGAGCCTTTGTCACGGCTGGGCGCAAAGGTAACTGGCGTGGATGCGGCGGCGGAAAATGTCGCGGTGGCATCGGCGCACTCGGCGGCCTCCGGCGTGCCGGTGGAATATCATGCGGGCGAATTGGGGGAACTCGGCCTGAGCCAATTCGATCTGGTGACCTGCATGGAAGTGATCGAACATGTCGCGGACAAACCGCGTTTCATCGCTGCACTGACCCGCCATCTTGCCCCTGGCGGATTGATGATCCTGTCCACGCCCAACCGCACCGCCGCCTCTCGCCTGCTGCTGGTGCAGGGCGCAGAAGCCGTGGGAATGGTACCCAAGGGCACGCATCATTGGGAAGATTTCATCACGCAGGACGAACTATGTTACCTGCTCCAAGCCGCCGGACTGGACGTAACCGAAATGCGGGGGATAGCTTTCGGCCCGCTCAAGGGCCTGCATCTGTCGGATGATATGGCGCTGAATTACATCCTCACGGCACGGCTCGCTTAATCCGGATCGCTGGACAGGTGACGGCTGCGGCGCTTTGCATACGCCGCCCGCTTGAATGGTGCAGCCAGCGCCGGATCATCGGTAAAGATCCCGTCCACCCCGCTCCCCGCCAATTCGCCGAAGGCATGCGCATAATTGCCATGCACTACCGGATTGTCCGAGATTTGCAGGCGCGGCGGCAGGAATGCGTTCTCCTTGCGCAGGGTCCACGCATGGACCAGCAGACCGGCCGCATGGGCGTCTGCCACCAGCGAAGTCGGCGAACCATCAGCGTTCAATACCATCGGAATGGCCACGCCAATCGCATCGGCATATTGCGCAACCTCTGCCAGCCCCTCGGGCGTCGCCATGGCACCATAGCGCATATGAGGCACGTCGGCCGGGCCGCCCTCCGGAGCCATCAATTGCACCAGTTTCCACCCGCCCATTGTACGCAGTCGCTGCAATGGGGCGACTTCAAAGCTCTGGATGAAGACCGGATCGGCAGGGGTTAACCCGGCGCTATCCAGCGCCGTGATCAGCTGATCAACCATGTCGAAATTCGCTTCCTGAAGCAGGAAGGCGGGATGCTTGAGTTCGGGATAAACCCCAATCCGGCGGCCGGTTTCCGCTTCCTTGGCCCGGACCAAGGCGATCACCTCGGCAAAACTCGGCACCGGATATAATCCGTCGAAGCGCGCATTGTCCGGGCGGATTTCGGGCAGCCTTTCCCGCGCGCGCAGGGTGCGCAGTTCCGCGAGAGTGAAATCTTCCGCAAACCAGCCGGTGATAGTTTCCCCGTCAATCAGCTTGGTCTGCTTGCGGCCGGCAAATTGGGGGTGCGCCGCGACATCGGTGGTGCCGGAAATCTCGTTTTCGTGCCGCGCCACCAGCACCCCGTCGCTGGTCACCACCAGATCAGGTTCGATGTAATCCGCCCCCTGATCGATCGCCCGTTCATAGGCGGCCAGCGTATGTTCGCCCCGCTCTCCGCTTGCGCCGCGATGCGCAATGATCAGCGGGCTTTCGAACTGCGCATGGGCCGATGCGGGCGCTGTCGCCGCTGCCGCAGCCAACACTATCAGGAAAAGCCCGCGTCCCATTCATCCTCCTTAAAGCCCACCAGCAACCCGCCCCCGGATTCGGCCCCAAATTCGACCACCGGGCGTTTGATCATGCTGGGGTTCTGGACCATCAATGTAACCGCCTTGTTGCTGTCGAGATCGGCCTTGTACGCATCATCCAGCTTGCGAAAAGTGGTGCCGCGCTGGTTGAGCAATGCTTCCCAGCCCTTGTCCGCAGCCCAGCCTTCCAGCCGCGCCTGATCCACACCGGCTTTCTTGTAATCATGAAAATCATAGGCAATGCCCCGCGCCTCAAGCCAACGGCGCGCCTTCTTCACGGTGTCGCAATTCGGAATGCCGTACAATGTCACTGCCATGATAGTATCCTAAATCTTCTGGGCCAGATGGGCCGAGGCAATCGCCACCGCCAGCGCATCGGCGGCGTCTGCGCCGGCAATTTTTGCGCCCGGCAGCAGCACCTTGAGCATGGCCTGCACCTGCGTCTTGTCCGCCGCGCCTGTGCCGACAATCGCCTTTTTCACCAGCCGCGCCGCATGTTCGGAAACGGTGATCCCCGCCATCCCGCACGCCGCCAGCACCGCGCCGCGGGCCTGCGCCAGCTTCAGCGTTGATTGCGGGTTCTTGTTGAGGAAGACCTCCTCCGCCGCCGCGCGGTCGGGCGCATATTGAGCGATAACCTGCGTCAGGGCCTGCTGCAAACCCGCCAGTCGCTCCGCCATCGGAGCCTTCGCATCGGTCTGGATCTGGCCATTGGCGATATGCGTCAACCGGCTGCCCTCTGCGCGCACCACGCCCCATCCGGTGCAGGACAGCGAAGGATCCAGGCCTAGAATCAGCATGGGGGAATGAGCATTAAAGCCGCAAGCCAAGGCGCGGGCCGAAGGTGGCCATCAACGTGTACAGAACCACGGTCAGCGCGCATCCAGCCGTCAGGCACAACCAGAATGGCAGCCCCGCGCGCAACATCAATGGCATAACCAAAAACATCGGCAGCGAAGGCAGCACATACCAGAAGGTTGCGCCTGCGTGGACCGCCATATTCTCCGCATCGGGCCGTTCATGCCACAGCAGGATCATGCCCAAGATCGATACCAGCGGCAGCGATGCTACCAGCGCAGCTACGGTCGGTAGACGCTTGCCAATCTCGGCAATCGCAACGATCATCGCCCCGGCGACCAAGGCCTTGGCGACGAGCGCGAACATCAGTCCTGTTCCAGCTTTGCCATCAGCTCGTCTGACATTTCGTAATTGCCCCACACAGTCTGCACATCGTCATCATCATCCAGCACGTCGAGCAGTTTGAGCAGGGTGCTTGCCCCCGCTTCATCCATGTC
The DNA here is from genome assembly GCA_041552775.1 of Allopontixanthobacter sp. Lineage (GTDB taxonomy): Bacteria > Pseudomonadota > Alphaproteobacteria > Sphingomonadales > Sphingomonadaceae > Allopontixanthobacter. The sequence goes on along the minus strand of JBFEKH010000009.1, from coordinate 37,430 downwards.
GACGGTGATGTTGGGCTTCCACGCCAGCTTGACCGTTTCGGCGTCGCCGAGCAGCTTTTCCAGCGCGCCGGCCACTTCGTGCAGATCGTCTGCCGCGGTCCAGATTTCGTGTTCTTCCTTGCCCGACTGGATGTCTTCCGCGCCCGCTTCCATCGCCGCTTCCAGCACCTTGTCTTCGCTGCCCACGCTGGAGGGGTAGACGATCAGGCCGAGTCGATCGAACCCGTGCGCCACCGATCCAGTCGCGCCCAGATTCCCGCCATGCTTGGAAAACGCGGTCCGAACATTGGTGGCGGTGCGGTTGCGGTTATCGGTCAGCGCTTCGACAATGATCGCGCTGCCGCCCGGGCCGTAGCCTTCGTAGCGCACTTCTTCGTAATCATCGCCTTCATTGGCGGTCGCCTTGTCGATTGCCCGCTGGATATTGTCCTTGGGCATCGACAGCGCCTTGGCACTGTTGACCGCCAGCCGCAGCCGGGGGTTCATGTCAACATCGGGCGTGCCCATTTTCGCCGCGACAGTAATCTCGCGGCTGAGCTTGGAAAAAGTCGCCGAACGTTTTTTGTCCTGCGCACCCTTGCGGTGCATGATATTCTTGAATTTGGAATGGCCTGCCATGGGTCGCCTGTTCAGTGGTGTGAATCTCTAGCCAGCGCTCTAGCGAAGCCAGTCGCTGCGGGCAATGCAGCCGCTTACACGCTGACAGCAGTGCCGCTGGCACTGACCATCAGCATGGAACCGTTCTGCCCCAGCACTTCGTAATCGATATCGACGCCGATGACCGCATTCGCGCCCATCTGGCTGGCCTCGGACTGCATTTCCGCCAGAGCCTCCTTGCGCGCCCGGGCGAGGACATTTTCATATTTGCCCGAACGCCCGCCGACGATGTCGGTGATGCTGGCGAACAGGTCGCGGAACAGATTTGCCCCCACGATCACTTCGCCGGTCACGATCCCGTGATACTGCCGGACCGGATGGCCTTCGATGGACGGGGTGGTGGTGACGATCATAACGCTTGATCCCTTGCTCGCTGGGGTTGTCCAGGGACTTACCATAACGCGGCCTCCGGCTCTGCTTAATCCAGACCAAGCGCCGATTTATACACGTCGAGGATCGTTTCCATCTCGCTGCGGTCATCGGGCTTCATCTTACGCAGGCGAACGATTTGGCGCATGATCTTGGGATCATAACCAACCGCTTTCGCTTCGCCATAGACATCGCGGATATCGTCGGCGATGCCTTTCTTCTCTTCTTCCAAGCGCTCGATACGTTCGATCAACAGGCGCAGGCGGTCATCGGTGGCTTCGGCCATCTTCATTACTCCGGATGTATGAGAATCAGTTGAGAGGCCTAGTAGCGGGCCATGGCCGCGGGGTGAAGCTGCGAGGCGAGGTTTTTCCCTTATCCGCTGTTTTTCGCCACACTTTCCTCCATCCGCGCCAATTGCTCGTCGCTCGCCGGGGACTGGTATTTTTCCTTCCACTCCCCGACCGGCATCCCGTGGATCAGCTCACGCGCGGCCGCCTTGTCACCTTCGAAGCCGGCATCCAGGATCCAGTCCGCCAGGCAGTTGCGGCAAAATCCCGAAAGGCCCATCAGATCGATGTTCTGTGCATCATGGCGGTGCTGGAGATGGCGCACCAGCTGCCGGAAAGCTGCCGCCGCTACGGCATCGGGCAGGTCGTCCAGAAACGTCTTTGAATTCGTATCCATCATCATGGTCCTTGTGCTGTCATGCGGCTCTGGCATAGGCATTCACTATGGCAAAGCTCGCATCTTTCAAACTGGCCCCACGCGGCCGCAAGGTCAAAATTCTCGCAACGGTTGGCCCAGCCAGCAATTCGCCGGAAATGCTGCGCAAATTGTTCACGGCCGGGGTGGATGCATTCCGCGTCAATATGAGCCACGGCGAACACGCGGTCCACGCCGAAACCATCGCCGCGATCCGGGCGATGGAAAAGGAATTCCACCGTCCGATCGCGATCTTCTGCGATTTACAGGGGCCGAAACTTCGGGTCGGCAAATTCAAGGATGGCCGCGCGGTAATTCGCCATTCGGGCCATTTCACGCTCGACCGCAATCCTGAACTGGGTGACGACACCCGCGTGGAATTGCCCCACCCCGAATTGTTCGGTCTACTGGAAAATGGTCAGCGGTTGCTGATCAATGACGGCAAGATCCAGTTGAAGGTGATCCGTGCGGACGACAATGAAATCCTGTGCTCGGCAATTGTCGGCGGGGTGATTTCGGACCGCAAGGGCGTGAATGTCCCCGATGCGGAAATCCCCATTCCGGCCCTGACGGAAAAGGACCGCAAGGACCTGTCGTTCGCCGTGCAGCAGGGGGCGGACTGGATCGGCCTCTCCTTCGTGCAGCGCCCGGAAGATCTGGCCGAAGCGCGCAAGCTGATGGGCGGATACGGGGCGCTTTGTGCCAAGATCGAAAAGCCGATGGCGATCCGCCGCCTCGATGAAATCCTCGAGATGTGTGACGGCGTGATGGTCGCGCGCGGGGATCTCGGCGTTGAATTGCTGCCCGAAGAAGTGCCTCCGCTGCAGAAGAAAATCGTCAACAAGGCGCGCATGCTGGGTAAACCGGTGATCGTCGCAACGCAGATGCTCGAAAGCATGATCGAGAGCCCCGCCCCGACCCGCGCCGAAGTGTCGGACGTGGCCAACGCAGTTTACGACGGCGCTGATGCAGTCATGCTGTCCGCCGAAACCGCAGCGGGCGAATGGCCCGAAGAAGCGGTTACGATCATGGACCGGATCGCCATCCAGGTGGAACGCGACGAAGGCTATCTGGCGCGCGTCCGGTTCCTTGATACCCCGCCCGACGCGACCACCGCCGATGCACTCAGTCACGCCTGCATGACCATCGCAGACACTGTGCCGATCTCGGCCATCACCGTTTTCACCGGTTCCGGCTCCACCGCACGGCGTGTGGCGCGCGAACGGCCCTCCGTGCCGATGCTGGTGCTGACCCCGTCAGACCGCACCGCCCGCCGCGTGGCGCTGCTGTGGGGCGCCCATCCCGTGATCACGAAGGATATCGGGAGCTTCGAAGAGATGATCGCCAAGGGCAAACGCATGGCCTTGCGCCACGGGTTCGGCAAAGCGGGCAGCAAGATGATCGCGCTGGCGGGGGTTCCGTTCGGGACCCCGGGCAGCACTAACTTGCTGCATGTGGTGACACTGGCCGGTGATGAATTGGAGAAGCACGAGGGTTAGGCTAGCGGAATTTGTTTTCGCCCGCTTATGTGCCTTTTACCCTGGACCAGCGTTAAGATTGGACAGTCCGATAACGGCCCCAATTGCGGTCGTTTGTTTGGCCGTGTTTTAAACCGGAAAACACACCTCAGCTATTCTAAAGATAATTGGAAGCCCGGCACGAAGGCTTGACGCAACCTATATATATCGATATTTCGCGATATATGGATAAAACTGATGCTCTCAGCGCCTTTTCAGCACTTAGCCAATCAACACGGCTTGATGTCTTCGGGCTGCTCATAAAGGCTGGAGAGAAAGGCATGCTGGCGGGTGAAATCAGCAAAATGCTCGACGTGCGACAAAATACCATGTCAGCCAACCTTTCGATCCTTGCGCAGTCCGGTTTGATCCGCAACGAGCGCCAAGGGCGCAGCATCCGTTACTTCGCCGAAATGGAAGAAGTCAGGGGCCTACTTGCCTTTTTAATGGAGGATTGCTGCGGCGGTCGCCCCGAACTTTGCCAACCCGTGATCGATGAGATCGCTTTTGTCTGTTAAGATAGCCTCGTGACCAACAAATCGCTTCCTGCTGCGTCAGGACTGGGCACCTTCGAGCGGTGGCTTTCAGTATGGGTGTCACTCGCAATCGCCGGGGGGCTTTTGCTCGGGAATTTATTTCCCGGCCTGTTTGCCGCGCTCGCATCGTTTGAGATTGCTTCGGTCAACCTGCCTGTGGCAGTGCTGATCTGGGCGATGGTCTATCCTATGATGGTCGGTGTCGATTTCGGCGCGCTGCGACAGGTCGGTGACAAGCCCAAGGGTCTGGTGATTACGCTGGTGGTCAACTGGCTTATCAAGCCTTTCACCATGGCCGCGCTTGGTGTGCTTTTTTTCAATTATGTCTTCGCAGGTATGATCCCGCCAGACGACGCGCAGGCTTATCTGGCGGGTGTAATCCTGCTCGGCGCGGCACCTTGCACGGCAATGGTTTTCGTGTGGTCGAACCTCACGCGCGGGGACGCCACCTATACGCTGGTGCAGGTCAGCGTGAACGATGTGGTCATGGTCTTTGCATTCGCACCCATCGTCGCGTTTTTGCTGGGCGTGACCGATATCGTTGTGCCGTGGAACACGCTGCTGTTGTCCGTGGGGCTCTACGTCATGCTCCCACTATTGGCCGGATATCTGACCCGCCGGAGACTTGTCGGAAATGGCGGCGAGGCTGCGGTGGATGGATTCAAGACCCGCGTTCAGCCATTCTCTATCATAGGCCTATTGGTAACGGTGGTCTTGCTGTTTGGCTTTCAAGGCGAGGTCATCCTCAACCGCCCTCTCGTCATCGCGCTCATCGCCGTCCCTTTGTTGATCCAGTCTTACGGCATCTTCTTCCTTGCTTATGGCGCGGCGCGGGCTTGGAGAATACCGTTTAACGTCGCAGCGCCCTGTGCCCTCATCGGCACGTCCAACTTCTTCGAGCTTGCGGTAGCTGTGGCGATCAGCCTTTTTGGCCTAGGTTCTGGAGCTGCGCTTGCAACGGTGGTCGGCGTTCTCGTGGAAGTGCCTGTGATGCTCTCGCTCGTCGCCTTCGCCAACAGGACAAAACACTGGTTCCCAACCGAAGGAGATGCGGCGTGAGCATCGTAATCCATCATAATCCCGACTGCGGCACTTCGCGCAATGTCTTGGCAATCATCGAAGCATCGGGCGAAACTCCCGTTATTATCAAATATCTGGAAACAGGGTGGACGCGCCCACAACTTCTAGCGCTGTTCGCCGCCGCCGATTTGACGCCTCGCAGTGCCCTGCGGACAACAAAATCCCCAGCTGAAGAACTCGGGCTGCTTGATCCTGTCGTAAGCGATGACACATTACTCGCGGCGATGCAGGAGCACCCTGTTCTGGTCAACCGTCCGATCGTCTGCTCGCCCAAGGGGGTTAAGCTTTGCCGTCCGAGTGAAGTCGTGCTGGACCTGCTCGACCGTCTGCCTCCAGGGCCGATGTCAAAAGAAGACGGCACGCCCTTGATTGATGCGGAAGGAAACCGCGTTGGCTGACACTCCGAACCTCGATGAACGGCATTTCCAAGTAATCGATGCAGAGCGACTGTTGTCACCCGCGCGGGCAGCCCATGCCCCGCGTATAGTGCTGCTTTACGGCTCGTTGAGAGATCGTTCGTTCAGCCGATTGATGACTGAGGAAGCGGCACGCATTTTGAGGCGGTTTGGTGCGGAAACGCAGACCTTTTGCCCGTCCGGCCTGCCTTTGCCCGACGACGCGGACGAAAATCATCCAAAAGTTCAGGAACTGCGCAACCTGGTCACATGGTGCGAAGGCATGGTGTGGTGTTCGCCCGAGCGCCACGGTGCGATGACTGGCATCATGAAAACTCAGATTGACTGGATACCGTTATCACTTGGCGGCGCGCGCCCCACGCAGGGCAAGACGCTGGCCGTAATGCAAGTCAGCGGAGGGTCACAAAGCTTCAACGCAGTGAATCAGCTGCGCATCCTCGGGCGTTGGATGCGCCTGCTGACCATTCCGAATCAATCATCTACCCCAAAGGCATTCTTGGAGTTCGACAGCGAAGACCGCATGAAGCCTTCTCCCTTTTACGACCGAGTCGTCGATGTCATGGAAGAGCTGATTAAGTTCACTCTGCTAACCCGCGACAACAAGGACTTCCTGCTGGACCGTTACAGCGAGCGTAAGGAGAGCGCCGAAGAACTATCCCGACGGGTCAACCAGAAAGCTATTTGATTCGGGCTCCGCTCAAGCAGCGTGGTCTCACAAAAGGTCTAACCAACTTGGAATGCCGCTTTGGTTAGAATTTCGCGCTGAACGGACTGGCAGGTTTCCACCCACTCTCGGACATTACAATTAACAAGGGCCTGCCGTGAAAGCAGCCCGCCTGCATTCAGTCTGATACCAGTCACTTTCGAAACAATTTTCCTACACTGGTCCGAGCTACCGAGCATCGGCTCGGCTCTTTGAAAATTGTATAGAACTTCATTTCCGCCAGAAAGGTGTTGCCCTGTGATGTGGGCGGCTTTTCTCAATAAATACAGAAGCTAAGCAGGGATACAGGGTGGGTGACACAGTGTCGCCTTTGTCACCCTAATCCTGGGCTGAGGCGCGCTCCAACCGGCGGCGAGCAACTTCTTCGCCGATGATCGGCAGCAATTCGCCCATGTCGGGGCCGTGGTCCATGCCGGTCAGCGCTTGGCGCAGCGGCAGGAACAGTGCCTTGCCCTTGCGGCCCGTTGTTTCCTTGAGCGCTCCGGTCAGCGCATGCCACGGGTCCTCAGCGGTGAAATCGAGTGCCTTGGCCGCCGCTGCCAGATAGGCACGGTCTTCGCCCGAAAATTCAGGCAATTCGATCGGGCCGGTGACGATCTGCCAATATTCCGCAGCGCCGCTGACGGTTGCAAGGTTGGGCCGGATGGCATGCCATGCTTCCTCGCCCATCCCTTCGGGCAGGCGGTGCGCCACGGCGGCGAAATCCATTTGGTGGACGATGGCGGTATTGACGCGGTCGAGATCGGCATCGTCGAACTTGGCGGGGGCGCGGCCAAAGGTACCGAGGTCGAAACTGTCGATCAGCGCTTGCCGCTGGGCAATCGGTTCAACCGGTTGCGACGTGCCCAGCCGCGCTAACAAGGCGACGATCGCTTCGGGCTCGATCCCGCGTTCCTTGAAGCTTTCGCACCCGAGCGATCCCAGCCGCTTGGACAATTTGCCTTCCTTGCCCATCAGCAGCGCTTCGTGCGCGAAACGCGGCGGGGCGGCGCCCAGCGCCTCGAACATCTGCACTTGTACGGCGGTGTTGGACACGTGGTCCTCGCCCCGCAGCACATCGGTGATACCCATCTCGATATCGTCGACCGCGCTGGGCAGCATGTACAGCCACGAACCATCGGCGCGCCGGATCACCGGATCGGACAGGCTGTTTGCATCGAATTTCTGCGGCCCGCGCACGCCGTCTTCCCAGGTGATGGGGCTGTCATGGTCTAGCAGGAAGCGCCAATGCGGGGCGGCGCCCTCGGCGGCTTTCGCGGCGTGGTCAGCCTCGCTCAGGTTCAGCGCGGCGCGGTCATAGATCGGCGGCAGGCCCCGGCCCAATTGTACCTTGCGCTTCAAATCGAGTTCCTGCGCCGTTTCATAGGCGCGGTAAACGCGGCCGCTGGCTGCCAGGGTTTCAAACGCGGCTTCGTAATGGGAAAGGCGGGCGGACTGGCGCTCTTCCCCGTCCACATCCAGACCGAGCCACGCGAGATCAGCGCGGATGCCCTCGACATATTCCTCGCGGCTGCGTTCCGCATCGGTATCGTCGATCCGCAGCATGAATTTGCCCCCGGCCTTGCGCGCGAGGAACCAATTATGCAGCGCCGTGCGGATGTTTCCGACGTGCAGATTGCCGGTGGGCGAAGGGGCGAAACGGGTGATCGTGGTCATGCCCAAACGGTTAGAACGCGGCGGCGATTCCGACAAGCGGCGTGACACAATTGATTGCCTGAAAGGAACAAGTCGTTACCCATGCTGCCATGACAGATAGTGAAATATTCGAAGCCGCCGTAATCCATGCCGCCCTGCCGGGCGCAGCCGCGATAATCGTTGACGCCGATGGGGTGCGGTTTTCGCATGCCTGCGGGCTGGCCAATGCGGCCTCGGGCGCCGCGATGGCGCAGGACACCATCTGCCAGATAGCCTCCATGACCAAAGCGCTGGTATCGGTCGGGGTAATGCAATTGGTGGAGGCAGGCCAGTTCGATCTGGATGCGCCGATTGGCGACGTGTTGCCGGAACTGGTGGACCCACAGGTACTGACCGGATTTGCGGAAGACGGCACGCCGATCCTGCGCCCTGCCACGCGGCCGATCACCATGCGGCATTTGCTGACCCATACCTCCGGCCTTGGCTATGCTTTCGTTCAACCGGAGATCCTGCGTTATTATCAGGCAGTGGGAATTCCGGTTCCGGGTTCCAAGGCCAGCATCACCATGCCACTGCTGTTCGATCCGGGTGACGATTGGGCCTATGGGGTCTCGACCGATTGGGCGGGCCTGGCGATTGAGGCGGTCACCGGCACCGATTTGCAAAGCTATCTTTCGGCCAATGTATTCAGTCCTCTGGGTTTGAAGAACACTGCCTTTCGGGACACGCTACCGGCAGGCGCGGCCAAGGTGCACGTGCGAAATCCGGAAGGCGGCTTTGTACTGAACCCGCTCTATCTGGGCGGAGGCGAGTTTCAAGGCGGCGGGGGCGGATTGACCTCCACCGCGGAAGACTACGCCCGGTTCCTGCAGATGATGCTGCGCGGCGGAGAACTGGACGGCAACCGGCTGTTGAAGACAGAAACCATCGCCGAAATGATCCGCAACCAGGTCGGCGAAATCCGCGCCGGTCACATGACCACCGCCATGCCGGCATTCGCGGTGCCATTTGATACGTTCCCCGACCAGCACACCGGATGGGGGCTCGGCTTCCTGATCAATCCCGAGCCAATTCCTGGTGGCCGTTCAGCCGGTAGCCTGTGCTGGGCCGGGATTTTCAATTCCTACTACTGGATCGACCCAATCGCCGGAGTAGCGGGCGTGTTCATGAGCCAGATTGCGCCGTTCGGCGACCCGGGGGCGTTGGTAGCTCTCAAGGCGCTGGAGGAGATGGCTTACAGCTAAGCAGGCAACTTGGTATGAAGGCCGCAAGCCGCACCGGTGGGTACCACTCACCATGATGTGAACCGGCACACTTCCATAGATCAAAAGAAAGGCCCCGCCGGATTGCTCCGGCGGGGCCTTTTTGTGCATTGGGCTACAGGCTTATTCAGCCGTGTCGCCGTCCGCTGCGTCTTCGTTCAGGTAATCACCTGCATCCGCATCGAGGCCGTGGGTTTCGCCCTCGACTGCTGCCAGCGGATCGTCACCAATGGCAGCTTCCGCGCCCTGGGCGAGTTCCGCCGCGTGCTCTTCTTCTGCCGTATTGGCTGCAACGATTGCATCCTGTGCCTTCTTCCACGAAGCGCGCAATGCGGCGTCGCGGCTGTTGGCGGTAACGCGCATGCGGTTCATGCCGGCTCCGGTACCCGCCGGGATCAGGCGGCCAACGATGACGTTTTCCTTCAGACCGATCAGCGAATCCTTCTTTCCTTCGACCGAAGCCTGCGTCAGCACGCGGGTCGTTTCCTGGAAGGAAGCTGCCGAGATGAAGCTGCGCGTCTGCAGCGAAGCCTTGGTGATCCCGAGCAGGATCGGCTTGCCTTCGGCGCGCTTACCCTTTTTGTCGAGCTTGGCGTTATATTCTTCCATCTCTTCACGGTCGACCTGTTCGCCGGCCAGCAGAGTGGTGTCGCCGCCATCGGTGATTTCAACCTTCTGCAGCATCTGACGAACGATCGTTTCGATGTGCTTATCGTTGATTTTCACGCCCTGAAGCCGGTAGACTTCCTGGATTTCGTTGACGAGATATTCAGCCAGTGGTTCGATGCCCAGCACGTCGAGAATGTCATGCGGGTTCGGGCTACCCGAAATCAGCGTGTCGCCCTTCTTGACGAAATCGCCTTCCTGCACGTCGATCACCTTGGTCTTGGGGATCAGATACTCAACCGGATCACCCTCTTCCGGGATAATCGCGATCTTGCGCTTGGCCTTGTATTCACGGACGAATTCGATCTTGCCGGAGATTTTGGCAATGATCGCATTGTCTTTCGGGATACGGGCTTCGAACAGCTCGGCAACCCGCGGCAGACCGCCGGTGATGTCGCGCGTCTTGGCAGCTTCGCGGCTGGCACGGGCAAGAATGTCGCCTGCTTCAACCTGCTGGCCGTCTTCGACCGACAGTGAAGTACCTGGTGCCAGCATATAACGCTGGGCATCGGTTTCGCCGTCATCACCAAGTTTTTCGCCTTCACCAAGCAGGGTCAGACGAGGACGCAAATCCTCCTTCTTCTTCCGGTTGGCGGAGCGATCTTCCACGACCACACGCTGGGCAATACCCGTCGCATCGTCGACGCGTTCTTCCATGGTCTTGCCGTCGACAAGATCCTGGAAGCGGACGACACCCGACTGTTCGGTGATGATCGGCAGGGTGAACGGATCCCATTCGGCAATCCGGTCGCCTTGCTTAACCTTCGTGCCGTCTGGCTGCATCAGCACGGTACCATAAGGCACCTTGTGAATTTCACGTTCGCGGCCTTCGGCATCGATCACCGCCAGCTCACCGGTCCGGGCCAGAGAGAGCAGACGCCCCTTCTTGTCCTTGATGGTGGGCATGTCGCGATATTCGATCTTGCCGTCCGAAATCGCTTCCAGATGGCTGGTTTCGTTGATCTGCGCAGCACCGCCGATGTGGAAGGTACGCATGGTCAGCTGCGTGCCGGGCTCGCCAATCGACTGTGCGGCGATAACGCCGACAGCTTCACCGATGTTGACCGGCGTACCGCGGGCGAGATCGCGCCCGTAGCATTTGCCGCAAACGCCCTGATCGGCTTCGCAAACCAGCGGCGAACGGATCTTGGCGGACTGGACTTCAGCCGCTTCGATTTCCGCTACCATTGGCTCGTCCAGCAGAGTGCCAGCCTTGACGATGACTTCTTCGGTCTTCGCATTGATCAGATCTTCGGCCGTGGTCCGGCCAAGAATACGCTCGCCCAAAGTAGCGATGACCGAACCGCCCTGAACGATCGCACGCATTTCCAGCATGTTATCGGTCTTGCAGTCTTCCATCACGATGACGCAATCCTGCGACACGTCAACCAGACGGCGGGTCAGGTAACCCGAGTTCGCCGTCTTGAGCGCCGTATCGGCGAGACCCTTGCGGGCGCCGTGGGTGGAGTTGAAGTATTCAAGAACGGTTAGGCCTTCCTTGAAGTTCGAGATGATCGGCGTTTCGATGATCTCGCCCGAAGGCTTGGCCATCAAACCACGCATACCGGCAAGCTGCTTCATCTGCGCTGGCGAACCACGCGCGCCAGAATGGCTCATCATGTAGATGGAATTGATCTGTGCTTCGCGGCCATGCTCGTCCACCGGACGGGCCTTGATCTCTTCCATCATGGCGTCCGCCACCTGGTCACCGCAACGGCTCCAGGCATCGATCACCTTGTTGTATTTTTCCTGCTGGGTGATCAGACCGTCCTGATACTGCTGTTCATAATCAGCAACCAGGGCCTTGGTCGTATCAACCATGCCTTCCTTCGAGTCAGGGATGATCATGTCATCCTTGCCGAAGGAGATACCGGCCTTGAACGCGTGGCTGAAGCCGAGCGTCATGATGGCATCGGCGAACAGGACCGTGTCTTTCTGGCCGGTGTGACGATAGACCTGATCGATCACGTCGCCGATTTCCTTCTTCGTCAGAAGACGGTTGACGATGTCGAACGGAACCTTGTGGTTCTTCGGCAGGCATTCGCCGATCAGCATACGGCCCGGAGTGGTTTCGAACCGCTGGAGAGCGATCTTGCCCTTTTCGTCAGCCTGCGGAACGCGGGTGACGATCTTAGAGTGCAAGGTCACCGCACCAACGTGAAGCGCCTGGTGCACTTCGGCCATGTCGGACAGCATCATGCCTTCGCCCGGCTCGCCTGCGCGGTCCATCGAAAGGTAATAGATGCCCAATACCATGTCCTGCGAAGGAACGATGATCGGTTTGCCGTTGGCTGGCGAGAGGATGTTGTTGGTCGACATCATCAGCACGCGTGCTTCCAGCTGGGCTTCCAGCGAAAGCGGCACGTGGACGGCCATCTGGTCGCCATCGAAGTCCGCGTTGAACGCGGAGCAGACCAACGGATGAAGCTGGATTGCCTTGCCTTCGATCAATACCGGTTCGAACGCCTGGATGCCGAGACGGTGAAGCGTAGGCGCGCGGTTCAGCATCACCGGGTGTTCCCGGATCACTTCGTCGAGGATGTCCCAGACTTCCTTGCGTTCCTTTTCAACCCACTTCTTCGCCTGCTTAAGGGTCATCGACAAACCCTTGGCATCGAGACGGGCGTAAATGAACGGCTTGAACAGTTCGAGCGCCATCTTCTTCGGCAGGCCGCACTGGTGCAGCTTCAATTCCGGACCGGTGACGATGACCGAACGACCGGAATAATCGACGCGCTTGCCCAGAAGGTTCTGGCGGAAGCGGCCCTGCTTGCCCTTGAGCATGTCGGACAGTGATTTGAGCGGGCGCTTGTTGGCGCCCGTGATCACGCGGCCGCGGCGGCCGTTGTCGAACAATGCGTCGACCGATTCCTGAAGCATGCGCTTTTCGTTGCGAACGATGATGTCCGGAGCGCGCAGTTCGATCAGGCGCTTCAGACGGTTGTTCCGGTTGATCACGCGGCGATAAAGATCGTTGAGATCGGACGTCGCGAAACGGCCGCCATCCAAAGGCACCAGCGGGCGCAGTTCGGGCGGAATGACCGGCACGACTTCGAGGATCATCCATTCCGGGCGGTTGCCTGAATCGATGAAGCTTTCGACGACTTTCAGGCGCTTGATGATCTTCTTGGGCTTGAGCGTGGATTTGGTAACCCGCAGCTCTTCCATCAGATCGTCGCGTTCCTGCACCAGGTCGAGATCCATCAGCATGGTCTTGACCGCAGCAGCACCGATATCGGCGGTGAACGCGTCTTCGCCGTATTCGTCCTGCGCTTCGAGCATTTCGTCTTCGGTCAGCAGCTGGAATTTTTCCAGCGGCGTCAGGCCGGGTTCGGTGACGATGTAGCTTTCGAAATACAGCACGCGCTCAAGCTGCTTCAACTGCATGTCGAGTAGCAGGCCGATGCGCGAAGGCAGCGACTTCAGGAACCAGATATGCGCAACCGGCGCAGCCAGCTCGATGTGGCCCATCCGCTCGCGGCGAACCTTGGTCACGGTTACTTCAACGCCGCACTTTTCGCAGACGACGCCCTTGTACTTCATGCGCTTGTACTTGCCGCAAAGGCATTCGTAATCCTTCACAGGACCGAAGATACGGGCACAGAACAGGCCGTCACGCTCAGGCTTGAACGTACGGTAGTTGATGGTTTCCGGCTTCTTGATCTCGCCGAAGGACCACGAACGGATGCGCTCTGGCGAGGCAATCCCGATCTGGATCTGGTCGAATGTATCCGGCTTTGCGAGCTGGTTGGTGAATTTTGTCAGGTCGTTCATTCTGGTCATCCCTAGTCGGGTGAAAAATTCTTGGTGAGACTACGGGGCGGGCGGCGCGTCCATTCGCCGCCCGGTCCCCTTATTCCGCCGCTATCTTCATCGCGCCATCATCGTCGTCGCCGCTATCAATCGTGGACAATTCGACGTTCAGGCCGAGGCTGCGCATTTCCTTCACCAGCACGTTGAAGCTTTCCGGAATGCCAGCTTCGAAGGTATCGTCACCCTTGACGATCGCTTCGTAAACCTTGGTCCGGCCGATAACGTCATCGGACTTCACGGTGAGCATTTCCTGCAGCGTATATGCCGCGCCGTAGGCCTGGAGTGCCCAGACCTCCATCTCACCAAAGCGCTGTCCGCCGAACTGCGCCTTACCGCCCAGCGGCTGCTGGGTGACGAGGCTGTAGGGTCCGATCGAACGGGCGTGGATCTTGTCATCGACCAAGTGGTGCAGTTTCAGCATGTAGATGTAACCGACGGTAACCTGGCGATCGAACGCCTCGCCCGTGCGGCCATCGAACAGCGTCACCTGACCCGAACCGGGCAGATTTGCGAGTTGCAGCATTTCGGTAACGTCAGCTTCGCGTGCGCCATCGAACACCGGTGTACCCATCGGCACACCGTTCTGGAGGTTGCCGGCCAGTTCGATGATGTCACCCGCAGAACGACTTTCCAGTTCAGCGTGATATTGCTCGCCATAGACGTGCTTGAGGGTCTCAACCACGACTTCCGGCGGATTCACGCCTTCATAGTCTTCGCCGACATCGGGGTTTGCTGCACGCCATTCTTCCAGTGCCGCAGTAACCTGCTGCCCCAGACCGCGCGCGGCCATCCCGAGATGGGTTTCGAAGATCTGTCCGACGTTCATGCGTGATGGCACACCCAGCGGGTTCAGCACCACATCGACCGGCGTACCGTCTTCGAGGAACGGCATGTCTTCGGCTGGAAGGATGCGCGAAATAACACCCTTGTTACCGTGACGACCGGCCATCTTGTCGCCGGGCTGCAGCTTGCGCTTAACAGCCACGAAAACCTTGACCATCTTGAGCACGCCCGGTGCGAGTTCATCGCCCCGTTCCAGCTTTTCCTTGCGGTCATCGAACTTGTCTTCGATGATTTTTACAGCGTCGTCATATTGCGACTTCACCGCTTCGATCTGGGTCTGGCGACCATCGTCGGCAACCGCGAATTTGAACCATTCGAATTTCTCGAGATCGTCCAGCTGAGCTTCGTCGATCACGATGCCCTTCTTGATACCCTTCGGCGCGGCGGAAGCCGTTTGGCCGAGGAGCATTTCGCGCAGGCGGTTATAGGTCGCCCGGTTGAGAATGGCGCGCTCGTCTTCGCTATCCTTGCGCAGACGCTCGATTTCTTCGTTCTGGATCGCCCTGGTCCGGTCATCGATTTCGATGCCGTGACGGTTGAACACGCGAACTTCGACCACTGTACCGGCAACACCTGGCGGCAGACGCAGCGAGGTATCGCGAACGTCCGATGCCTTCTCTCCGAAGATGGCGCGGAGGAGCTTTTCTTCCGGCGTCATCGGGCTTTCGCCCTTCGGCGTGATCTTGCCGACCAGAATATCGCCCGGGTGCACTTCTGCACCGATATAAACGATCCCGGCTTCGTCGAGGCTGCGCAGGGCTTCCTCACCGACGTTGGGAATGTCGCGGGTGATATCTTCAGGCCCAAGCTTGGTATCGCGGGCCATCACTTCGAATTCCTCGATGTGGATCGACGTGAATACGTCGTCCTTCACGATGCGTTCGGAGATCAGGATACTGTCTTCGTAATTGTAGCCATTCCAGGGCATGAAGGCGACGAGGCTGTTACGGCCCAGTGCCAATTCGCCCAGATCGGTGGACGGGCCATCGGCGATGATATCGCCGGGCTCGATCACGTCATTCACCTTAACCAGCGGGCGCTGGTTGATGCAGGTGTTCTGGTTCGAACGCTGGAATTTCTGCAGCGTGTAGATATCGACGCCGGACTGGCCGGGTTCAACATCGCCCACGGCGCGGATCACGATACGTGTGGCATCGACCTGGTCGACGATCCCGCCGCGAACGGCGGAAATTGCAGCGCCGGAATCGCGGGCCACGGTTTCTTCCATGCCGGTACCGACAAACGGTGCTTCGGCTTTCACCAGAGGCACAGCCTGACGCTGCATGTTGGAACCCATCAATGCGCGGTTGGCGTCATCGTTTTCCAGGAACGGGATGAGCGATGCAGCGACCGAAACCAGCTGCTTGGGCGAAACGTCCATGAGCGTGATCTGGTCATTGGGCAGCATCACGAATTCGCCGCTTTCACGCGCCGAAACCAGCTCTTCCACAAACGTACCATCGGCATTCAGTTCGGCAGAAGCCTGCGCCACGGCATGCTTCTGTTCTTCCATCGCCGAAAGATACTTCACTTCGGTCGTCACCTTGCCGCCCTTGACCAGGCGGTAAGGCGTTTCGATGAAGCCGTATTTGTTGACGCGGCTGAACGATGCCAGGCTGTTGATCAGACCGATGTTCGGGCCTTCCGGCGTTTCAATCGGGCAGATCCGGCCATAGTGGGTCGGGTGAACGTCACGGACTTCGAAGCCGGCACGCTCACGCGTAAGACCGCCGGGCCCGAGAGCCGATACGCGGCGCTTATGCGTTACTTCAGAAAGCGGGTTGGTCTGATCCATGAACTGCGACAGCTGCGAAGAGCCGAAGAATTCACGAACCGCTGCAACCGCAGGCTTCGCGTTGATCAGGTCGTTTGGCATCACGGTCGATACATCGACGCTGCTCATGCGTTCCTTGACGGCACGCTCCATGCGCAGCAGGCCGACGCGGTACTGGTTTTCCAGCAATTCGCCGACCGAACGGACACGGCGGTTGCCGAGGTTGTCGATATCATCAACCTCGCCCTTGCCGTCCTTCAGATCGACCAGTTCCTTGACCACCGCGAGGATATCTTCTTGACGCAGTGTGGTCACGGTGTCTTCTGCATCCAGCTCGAGACGCATATTGAGCTTTACGCGGCCAACCGCGGAAAGGTCATAACGCTCGCTGTCGAAGAACAGGCCTTCGAACAGAGCTTCTGCGGTTTCCTTGGTTGGCGGTTCGCCGGGACGCATGACCTTATAGATCGCTTCGAGGCCTTCATCACGGTTTTCAGCCTTGTCGACCGCCAGCGTGTTGCGGATCCACGGCCCGATGGTCACTTCGTCGATGTCGAGCAGGTCAATCTTGTCGACACCCGCAGCATCGAGCACTTCGAGGTTTTCGAGCGAAACTTCGTCGCCCGCTTCGACATAGATGCGGCCGGTTTTCTCGTCGATCATGTCGCGTGCGGCATAATGGCCGAGGATTTCCTCGGTTGGGAGCAGCAATGTCGTCAAACCGTCCTTGGCTGCCTTGTTGGCTGCACGGGGGCTGATCTTTTCCTTGGCCGGAAAGATTTCTTCGCCGGTCTTGGCATCCACCAGGGCAAAGTCCGGCTTCAGGCCGCGCCATGCTTCGGGCACGAACGGGATCTGCCAGCCATCACCCTTCTTGCCGGACACGCGCTGCCACGTGACGGTTTCGTAGAAATGATTGAGGATGTCTTCGCTATCGAGACCCAGCGCGAACAGCAGCGAGGTGACCGGCAGCTTGCGCTTGCGGTCGATCCGGACGTTGACGATATCCTTGGCGTCGAATTCGAAATCGAGCCACGAACCACGGTAAGGAATGACCCGCGCAGCAAACAGCAATTTGCCGGAAGAATGGGTCTTGCCGCGGTCATGGTCGAACAGCACACCAGGCGAACGGTGCATCTGCGACACGATCACACGTTCGGTACCGTTGATAATGAAAGTACCGTTGCCGGTCATGAGCGGCATATCGCCCATGTACACATCCTGCTCCTTGATATCGAGCACGGAGCGGGTTTCGGTTTCCTGATCGACTTCGAACACAATCAACCGCAGCGTCACCTTCATCGGCGCCGCATAGGTGATGCCGCGCTGGCGGCATTCGGTGGTGTCGTATTTCGGCGGCTCCAGTTCGTAATGCACGAAATCAAGCTCGGCAGAACCGGCAAAGTCGCGAATCGGGAAAACCGAACGCAGCGTCTTTTCCAGCCCGGAAACATAGCCGATCGACGGGTCACTGCGGAGGAACTGTTCGTAGCTCTCGCGCTGGACTTCGATCAGGTTCGGCATTTTCACGACTTCGTGGATGTCGCCGAAAATCTTGCGGATACGCTTCTTGGCGGTACCGGTATTGCTGTTCCGGGATACCTTGGGTGCCTTAGCTTTAGTCGCCATGGAGGTGAGTCGCCTCTTTCAAATTGGCCGGGAATTGGGAAAACCCGGCAGAAAATTCGTCCTACACGCTGATTTTCCCATGACCGAACACGCAGAAAAACCGCAGCTGTTCTCCTTCAATTTGAAGGAGTTGCTGCAGTTGTTGCATCGCGGCCATGAAAACCGCCGCTTCCTTTCGTGAAAAACCCCCGCGCAAGGGCTCGTCTGTCTCGAAGCGGTCAGTGGATACAGCATATAGGAATGCCCTGCGGCCAAGTCAAACGAGATGTAAAATCGCCCGACCGAGAATCCGCCCGATTGCGCGTCCACATCGCAAAACGGCATGTCTCATATTGTTTTTCAATATTATTGATTGACAATAAATCGAATCGACATTATTGAATATCGATATCGACCATATTGGAGAACAGCAATGACCCGTAAATTGACCAACGCTTTCGCCGGCGTCTTCGCCTTACTGTTGACGACTGCCCTCATGACCCCGGCGATCACCGTGCCTGCCGATCAGGCGATTCTGACCACCGAAATCGCCTGATAGTTCGCTCAGGAGGGAACCCGCCATGACCATCAAGACCAAAGACCCATTGCTCACTTTCGCACGCATCGTGCTCATGTTCTTTATCGTAGTCCTGGCCATCGCCACGGCGGCGCTTGTCGTGGCACTGCCCGTCATGCTGTTCAACCAGTCCAGATTGCTGGCTGAATTGGCGGCCGATGGGAAGGACGTGGTGCCTGCATTGATTCCTGCCATTGCATTTGTGATGGCTGGCGCGGCGGGACTGCTCGCCATGGGGGTGTACTTCCTGATGCTGCTGCGCCGGATTGTTAACAGCGTTGGCGAAGGTGACCCATTCATTCCTGACAACGCCAAGCGTCTTTCGCGCATGGGCTGGGTCGCGATCATCGCGCAGGCCGCCGCCGTGCCGATCGGTATCGCATTCATCTGGGTGGCAGAAATTGTCGCCGACCCTAGTGATAATGTCGACAATGATTTCGGATTTTCCGGGGGCGGCATCCTGCTGGTCCTAATCCTGTTCATCCTTGCCCGGGTGTTCCGCAAGGGTACCGAAATGCGCGAAGAGCTGGAAGGAACCGTCTGATGCCGATCAATGTCAAACTGGACGACCTGCTCCACGAACGGCGCATGACCCTTACCGAGCTGGCTGAGCGCGTGGACCTGACACTCGCTAATCTCTCCATCCTCAAGACCGGCAAGGCCAAGGCAATGCGGTTCACTACGCTGGAGGCAATCTGCCGCGAACTTGAATGCCAACCCGGCGATTTGCTGGGCTATGAGGCAGACTGAACTCCTGCTTCCCCCATCAGCCAATGGCCCGCCTTTGCCCGAAGGTGGGCCATTTCGGTTGACTCCGGCCTGCAAACCGCTATCTGAGCCCTCGTTCGCTAGGCCGACGGGTCTAGTGAACATCCGTCCGAGACAGTTGGTGATGGCAATCTGGTCATCTTAATTTCCAGCCTAGGCGGGGATAAGAGATTTCTCGCGGAGACCGAATGCGGCCTTCGCACCGCGCTACTCCAAATATTGGTTTGCGCACCTCCTTCCCCCTCAATGGACTCGCTCGCTTCCGGTTTTCCGGTCGCGATCAACGTAGCCGGTCATGTGGGGTCCGCCCGATATGGCCATAATGAAGGAGTAAGGCATGGATCGTTCGCAAAAAACCGACGCGGTTGCAGCCCTGAACTCGACCTTTGCGGAGAGCGGCGTCGTGGTTATCACGCGCAATCTCGGCCTGACGGTGGCACAGTCCACCGATCTGCGTGCAAAGATGCGGGATGCGGGTGCATCGTATAAGGTTGCGAAAAACAGCCTTGCCAAGCTTGCCCTGAAAGACACGGATTACGAAGGCCTGAGCGAAATGCTCACCGGCCCGACTGCTCTGGCCACTTCGACCGATCCGGTCGCTGCTGCCAAGGCTGCCGTAGAATTCGCCAAGACGAACGACAAGCTCGAAATCGTCGGCGGCGCAATGGGTAAGCTGGTACTCGACGAAACTGGCGTGAGGTCACTTGCCTCGATGCCAAGTCTCGACGAGCTACGCGGCAAGCTGGTTGGTCTGGTCATGGCCCCTGCGACGAAAATCGCACAGGTCGTCAACGCACCAGCAGCAAAGCTCGCCCGCGTCTTCGGTGCCTACAGCACCAAAGAAGCGGCGTAAGCGGTTTTTCATCGAATCCACCCGCGCCAGGGACATTCCCCGGTTCGGACCAAACCATATTATCTGGAGTATTAAATCATGGCCGATATCGCCAAACTTGTAGAAGAACTTTCCAAGCTGACCGTCCTCGAAGCAGCTGAACTTGCTACCGCACTGGAAGAAACCTGGGGCGTTAGCGCCGCTGCTGCCGTTGCAGTTGCCGGTCCTGCTGCTGCTGCAGAAGCTGCTGAAGAGCAGACCGAATTCGACGTCATCCTGACGGGCGACGGCGGCAAGAAGATCCAGGTGATCAAGGAAGTCCGCGCCATCACTGGCCTGGGCCTCACCGAAGCCAAGGGCCTCGTCGAAGCAGCTCCAAAGGCTGTCAAGGAAGGCGTCAACAAGGCTGAAGCCGAAGACATCAAGGCGAAGATTGAAGCAGCCGGCGGTACCGTCGAGCTCAAGTAAACTTCGTAACCAGTTTTGTGGGTGTCTTGAAGCGCCCGCAGATGGGAGGGCGGTACCGCAAGGTGCCGCCCTTTTCATTTTGCGTGGAATATCCTCTCCCCTAGGCTGGATGGCCAAGGGGAGACATGATGATCATCATTATCGGCAAAGCCATTGCGAAACCTGGCTGCGAGGCGGAAGTTCTGGGCCACAGCCTGGCCCATGTTGCCAGATCGCGAGGCGAAGATGGCTGCATCGATCATACCGTTTCGGTCGATCAGGAAAACCCGCGTCTATTTCGCTTCGTGGAATATTGGCGTGACCGGAATGCTTTGCGGGCCCATTTTGCGGTACCGGAATCTCGCGCGTTCGTCGCTTCGCTGATCCCACTTCTATCGGAAGCGCCCGATATGCAGCTTTACGATTCATCCCGGATCGAGCTTTAGCGAATTCCGTCTAATGCCGGGCGAAAGGCCTATCCGGGAGATGATGCGTTGGGCTCGCCAACCTGGCCGCCGGGCGCAGGCATGAAGCGTTCTTTCCCGGCCCGGAGATCGCCGCCCTCGAGCTGTACCTCCAGGCGCTCTTTGTCGCGGTTGCGATAGATATTCTCGGCCCGCTCGATTTCCTGCAGGCTCAGGCCCAGCCCGTCCAGCGCGGCGCGGCCCATGGTGACCGCAGATTCCATCACTTCGCGGACCATTTCCTTCACATCCACTCCGCGTAATTTGATGATCGTGCGCCGGTCGAAAGCGCGCAGATAGATCAGCGCCTGCGGGAATGCCTCCCGCACCCCGTCGAGCAGTTCGGCGGTCAGCTGGTCTTTGTCGATGCAGAACGCGATGACCGTTGCTTCGCTCGCGCCGGCCTGACGCAGCAGATCCAGCCGCGTTCCATCACCGTAATACACCTTCGCGCCGAACTCTTCCGCGACGTCGATCTGGTCCACCTTGCTGTCGATCAGTGTCACCTGGATACCTGCAGCCGTCATCATCTGGGATACGGTCTGCCCAAACCGGCCATAGCCGATCACCAATGCAGTGGCGCCGTCAGCGCTTCTGCGTGCCTCCGGGCCTTCGCGCTTCCTGTTCTTGCCCGGTGGTTGGCGCATCCGGCTCGCGGCCATCATCAGGAACGGAGTGGTTGCCATCGACAGGGTTACGATTGCACCGAACAGGCTGGCGACCTCGCTGGAAATAAGGCCGCCGTTCTGCGCCTGGGTAAACAGGACAAAGCCGAACTCGCCGCCCTGGCTGAGCAGCAGGCCCAGCGCCAGTGCGCCGCGCCATGCCATGCCCACGGCCAGCCCGATTCCCAGAATAATCAGCGTTTTGACCGCAATCAGGGCAATTGCCATCGCCACCACAAACAGCGGATTTTCCGCTATCGCATTCAGGTCCAGCATCATCCCCACCGCCAGGAAGAACATTCCAAGCAGGATCGAACGGAACGGTTCGATGTCCGCTTCCAGCTCATGCCGATAGGGCGTGTCGGCAAGCATGACCCCGGCGATGAACGCCCCCAGCGCAGTGGACAGGCCCAGCCATTCCATGACGAAGGCCGAGCCAAGCACGGTGAACAATCCGGCCACGACGAACATTTCCCGCTCGTTGAGATTGCCAATCAGCCGGAACAGCGGCCGCAGCAGAAAGCGGCCAGCCGCGATCAGGCCGGCGATTGCTCCCAGCGTCATCAACGCCAATTGCCAGCCCGGTATCGCCGCCTCGCCGCCTGCATTGGCGCTCATCGCGGCAACGATTGTGATCAATGGAATGATCGACAAATCCTGAAACAACAGGATCGCGAAGGCGCGTTCCCCGAACGGTGTGCGCAGACGCCCGGAACTTTGCAGCATAGGCAGGACCTGCGCGGTGGAGGAAAGTCCCAGCGGCAGGCCAATAGCCAGCGCCGCCGCAAGTGGATAGCTCGCAGCGAAATAGATCACCGCCGTAACGGCCAGCCCGCAGGCCACTACCTGTACCGCACCAAGACCGAAAATCGCGCCCTTCATCCGCCACAGCCGCGCCGGATCAAGCTCCAGGCCTACAACGAACAGCAGCATCACGATGCCCAGTTCGGCCACGGTGATCATCTGCTCCGCATCACCCACAAGGCCGAGGACCTGCGGACCGACCACAGCGCCTGCGACCAGATATCCCAGCGTAGCACCCAGCCCGAAGCGCCGGAAAACCATCACGAAGGCCAGCGCGAACCCGAGGAGAAGGACCCCGTCACGCAGCATAGAAGCGCCTTCATGTTCCATAATATCAGCCCCGGTCGCTGGATGTTATATCCGCCCTAAGCCAAGTAGCGGGCCTGAGGGGAGAGTGAAAGAGGCAACACCCGTGCAGCGGCATTGAGGCCAAAAGCGATAACAGGCTTTAATGCAGGTGACGCTGCGACTACGCATCTGCTCGTCATGGCTGAAGTGTCCAATCCGCCCGGCCCCAGGATGGCCAGAAGTGTCGCGCAGCATCGCGCCAGTGCAACGCCGTGGAGAGATGAATTCTCCGCAACCATGAAGCTCGCCTGGCCGCTGGCGGCAGCGAATTTGCTGCAAATGCTGGTGCATGCGGTGGACGTGATTTTTGTTGCTCGGCTGGGTGAGGCAGAGCTGGCGGCATCCAGCCTTGCCATTGCCCTGTTCGGCCTGGTCCTGTGGGGGCTGTCGGGCCTGACCGGCGCGGTTGCCCCCCTGATTGCCGCCGAAATGGGCCGCCGCCGACATGCAGTCAGAGAAGTCCGCCGCAGTGTGCGGATGGGCCTGTGGATTGCAGTGGTCGCGGGCGTTCTGGGCATGATCGCCTGCCTTAATGGCGAAAGGCTGATGCTGCTGACCGGACAGGATCCCAAGATCGCGGCGATGGCCGGATCGTTCATGCAGATCATCATCTGGGCAATGATTCCGATGATCCTGTCCAACGTACTCAGGATCTTCGTTTCGGCGCTCAACCGCCCAATTTTCGCGACGATGATCATCGCATCGGCGATTGGTGTCAGCGTCTTGGCCAATTGGATGCTGGTGTTCGGCAATCTTGGCGCGCCAGCGCTCGGATTGGAAGGTTCGGCGCTGGCCAGCGTTGTCACATCACTGTTTATCCTGGCATCCTATGTGGCGGCGATTTCCTGGGATCGACGGCTGAGGCGCTACCGCATCTTCGGCAATTGGTGGCGCACGGAATGGAGCCGGATGCGGGAGATCATCCGGATCGGCGCGCCAATCATGTTCACCATCATCGCAGAGGCGGGCCTTTTCAGCGGCGCGGCGTTCCTGATGGGGCGGATCGGACCGTCGGAACTGGCCGGCCACACGATTGCCCTGCAAGTGGCCGCGCTCGCATTCCAGATACCCTTCGGCATCGGCCAGGCATCGACCATCCGGGTGGGCTATCATTATGGCGCTGGCGACACCGCAGCGATCGGCCGCGCGGGCTGGGTGGCACTGGCGATTGCCGTCGGCTTCAGCGTCATCACCGCATCGATCATGTGGCTGGCGCCGCATGCCGTCCTGGCGATTTATGTCGATGTCGATGACCCGAAGAACGCAGCCCTGGTCGGCTTTGCAGTGCAATATCTGCTGCTGGCGGCGATCTTCCAACTGGTCGACGCGGTCCAGGCCGTATCCGCCGGGAATTTGCGCGGGCTCCAGGATACGCGGATGCCTATGGTAATCGCGGTGATCAGCTATTGGGCGGCCGGGTTCAGTATTTCGATCTGGCTGGGCCTCAATTCCCCACTGGAGGGGGTCGGCGTATGGATCGGGCTGGCCGCCGGGTTGCTAGTCGCGTCCATCCTGTTGACCTGGCGCTGGACCAGGCGCGCGGAGCTCAGATTGGTCTGAATCGGCACAATACCGCGCAAATTCCAAAAAATTTATCGGCCCGACCCGTTGACTCATGATCGGGGCATCCACATATGCCCTCTCGTTGGCACTCTCATGCCGGGAGTGCCAAATGATAAATTCACTCATCTTGAAAGAAGAGGTCAAAGTTATGGCATTCCGCCCCCTGCACGACCGCGTTCTTGTTCGTCGGATTGAAGCCGAAGAAAAGACCGCTGGCGGCATCATCATCCCCGATAGCGCCAAGGAAAAGCCCAGCGAAGGCGAAATCGTCTCCGTCGGCACCGGAACAAGGGCCGAAGACGGCAAGATCACCCCGCTCGACGTCAAAGCCGGCGACCGCGTGTTATTCGGCAAATGGTCGGGCACCGAAGTCAAGCTCGATGGCGAAGAACTGCTGATCATGAAGGAAAGCGACATCATGGGGATCATCGGCTGAGCCGACTGACCCTTACGCTTCCCTCAACTAACCCAATCAAAGGAATTCAATCATGGCAGCCAAGGACGTAAAGTTCTCGCGTGAAGCACGCGAAGGCATCCTGCGCGGCGTGGACATCCTCGCCAACGCAGTAAAAGTAACGCTCGGCCCCAAAGGCCGCAACGTGGTTCTCGACAAGAGCTTCGGCGCACCGCGCATCACCAAGGACGGCGTAACCGTCGCCAAGGAAATCGAACTTAAGGACAAGTTCGAGAACATGGGCGCGCAGATGCTCAAGGAAGTTGCGTCGAAGACCAACGACCTCGCCGGTGACGGCACCACCACTGCAACTGTTCTGGGCCAGGCAATCGTGCGCGAAGGCATGAAGTCGGTCGCAGCAGGCATGAACCCGATGGACCTAAAGCGCGGCATCGATCTGGCCGTGACCAAGGTTGTCGAAAACCTCGTAGCCCGTTCGAAGGACGTGGCCGGTTCGGCAGAAATCGCTCAGGTTGGAATCATTTCTGCCAATGGCGACCGTGAAGTCGGCGAGAAGATCGCTGAAGCCATGGAAAAGGTCGGCAAGGAAGGCGTAATCACCGTCGAAGAAGCCAAGGGCCTCGAATTCGAGCTCGACGTTGTCGAAGGCATGCAGTTCGACCGTGGTTATCTGTCGCCCTACTTCATCACCAACCCGGAAAAGATGTCCGTGGAACTTGAGAACCCATATGTTCTCATCCACGAAAAGAAGCTTTCCAACCTGCAGGCAATGCTGCCGATCCTCGAAGCTGTGGTCCAGAGCGGTCGCCCGCTGCTGATCATCGCCGAAGACATTGAAGGCGAAGCGCTTGCTACCCTGGTGGTCAACAAGCTGCGCGGCGGCCTGAAGATCGCTGCGGTCAAGGCACCTGGTTTCGGCGATCGCCGCAAAGCCATGCTGCAGGACATCGCGATCCTGACCAAGGGCGAGATGATTTCCGAAGACCTCGGCATCAAGCTGGAAACGGTTACCCTGAGCATGCTGGGTGAAGCCAAGCGCGTTTCGATCGACAAGGACAACACCACCATCGTCGATGGTGCCGGTTCGGCCGAAGACATCAAGGCGCGCGTTGGTGAAATCAAGGCACAGATCGAAACCACGACAAGTGATTACGATCAGGAAAAGCTGCAGGAACGTCTCGCGAAGCTTGCTGGCGGCGTTGCCGTGATCAAGGTTGGCGGCGCTTCGGAAGTCGAAGTGAAGGAACGCAAGGACCGCGTCGACGATGCGCTGCACGCAACCCGCGCAGCTGTCGAAGAAGGCATCGTCCCCGGCGGCGGTACCGCTCTGCTTTATGCCACCAAGGCTTTGGAAGGCATGAAGGGCGAAAATGACGACCAGACCCGCGGTATCGATATCGTGCGTCAGGCAATTCTGGCACCAATCCGCCAGATCGCGCAAAACGCAGGCCATGACGGCGCCGTCATCTCGGGCAATCTGCTCCGCGAAGGCGACGAAACGCAAGGCTTTAATGCAGCAACCGACACCTACGAAAACCTGGTTGCAGCTGGCGTGATCGATCCGACCAAGGTCGTTCGTATCGCTCTGCAGGATGCAGCATCCGTTGCCGGTCTGTTGATCACCACCGAAGCGGCCATCGCCGATACGCCTGAAGAAAAGGGTGCCGGCGGCATGCCTGACATGGGCGGAATGGGCGGAATGGGCGGAATGGGCGGCTTCTAAGCCAACCCGTTTCGAACTGATGCAAAAGAAAGGCCCGGCGGAGCGATCCGCCGGGCCTTTTGTTTTGCCTCAAATCTGTCGCAAGACTTGGCTGATGTTACTTGACCGCAAACTCGGCAGGCCAGGTCACCGGTGTCTGCGTCTGCGGATTGAACACGCCGCCCTGATCGGCAGCTTCCGCCGCTGCGATTTCCTTAGCGCTCAGGAATTCGCTGGGCTCCAATGCGAAGACATCCAGCCCGCGGGTGATCTCGCTCGCATAGATCCGGCCCTTGTACCAATAGGCTGACCAATATCCGCCCAGAACCATTTGCTCGTCGCTGATCGGGCCCCGATCAAAATAGGCGATTTCCTTGGGATTGGCGCTGTCGGTGAAATCCATGATCGAGATCCCGCCCTGGTACCATGCCTGCAGGAAGATATCGCGCCCGGGCACCGGAATGATCGAGCCATTATGCGCGACGCAGTTTTCCTTGTCCGATTGCGGGGAAGGCAGTTTGTACAGGCTGCGGAATGTCAGCTTGCCATCCTTGATATCGTAAATCGCATCGGCGCCCCAATTACGCGGGTCCGAAGCGCGGCACCGTGGACGTCCGCCTCCGCCCCATTCATCGGTGAACAGTACTTTCGTACCGTCGTTGTTGAAGGTGGCGGAATGCCAATAGGCAAAGCCCTTGTCGACGACTTCGTCGATCCGCGTGGGCTTGAGCGGGTCGGAAATATCGAAGATGATCCCGTTTCCAGAGCACGCGCCAGCCGCGATGTTCAGGCTGGGAAATACGGTGATGTCGTGGCATTGGTCGGTCCGACTGGTGTCCTGCGTATCATCGCCGTGATCACCGCCCTGCCACAATCCGGCCAGCCGCCCCGTTGCCGGATCAGCGAAAACGGTCGGGCTATCGACGATCCGGGCCGCCGCCGGGTTGTTCGTCGGAATTGCGATCACGTCGATGCGGAACAGAGCAGTGCGGTCATCGCCCGGCACTTCGCCGACGCATCCCGCCAGTTCTTTCTCTTCCCGGACCCGGCCGGTGCCGGAGTTATAGACAACAATCGAGTCCTTGTTCTGCGAAACCACCGAATGGGTGTGCGAACCGCGGCAGGTCTGAACCTGGCCGACCTGGACCGGCCGGGCGAGATCGCTGATGTTGAAGATCCTGAGACCGCGGAACCTCTCCACGCTGACGTCCCCGGTCACGCCTTGCAGCCCGCAATCGACCCGCCCGCGAGTCTGTTCGACCGACATGATCAGCAGGTCGCCCACAACCGAGACATCGCCCTGCCCGCCGGGGCACACCACCGAGCTCAGCAGCTTCGGCATGCCGTCTTCGACAAGCTTGTAGATATTGAAGCCGTGATAATTGCCGACCACCAGAGTGTCGCCGGAAAACGCCATATCGGTGTTGGCGAAATCGAGCAACGGAGACCGCTCGCTGAACTGGGTCTTGTCCTCTTCCTTGCCCCGCATCGGGCTAGGTGTGTCATCCTTATCGGCTTCGGCTGCGTCAACCGCGCCATCCTTGGTATCTTTCTTTGGCTTGGGCGGGGCAAAATCGGCGGGATTGTTCGGATCGAAGAATCCTGCCGGCTTGGGCATCGCCGCCAGCATACGCAATCCGCTGATCGCTTCACCGGCATCGCGGAACCCGGCTGTCAGGGTCGCGCGGGGATCGCTGGACAGGCTGGCGAGCAGCGCATTCATCCGCTCGATCTCGGCAGTCTGCTCGGTATCCACATCATTGGTGAATTCGAACATGACCGGGTCATATGCTGAGCCGGGCTCTTTCAGCAGGTCCTTGACCATTTTGATCGCACCTTCGTGATGGGTGATCATCAGTTGAAGGAACAACCGGTCGAAATCACCTCCCATGGCAGCCGCCAGGCGCTTCATGTCTTCGGGTGATGCCATCCCTGCCATCGGCTTCATCTGGTGCCCAGCATGGCCGGCATGGTTCATCATGGCCATCTCGACCGGCTCGCCCCGATCGCCGAGCCATTTGGTCATGAATGCCATTTCATCGGCCTGAGACGCGTCGATCCTGCCTGCCACCGCCACGACTTCTTCGCGATTTGTCCGGTCCTTGACCATCGCGGCCATTTCCACCGCCTGCCGGTGGTGCATGATCATATGCTGCATGAACCTGACATCGGCGGGCGAGTAGCTGGCGTTCGCCAATGCCACTGCCTGGTCTGCACTGATCTGCCTGGTGACTTGCCCCGGCGCGCCCGGCTGGACGATCTGTGCATCCTGCGCAGCCGCGATCGAAGCGGTCGACAGCAGGATTGCCATCACGGAATGGCGCGCAATTGCGCGCGAGGACAAATTAGATATATTCATGCTTCAGCGACCCTGTTTTGATGGTTTTACCAAGGGAACAAGGGCACTCAAAATCGCCAATCCGTCAAGCATGCTGAAGTCATTCGTCGGCTACATTGTCCGTTTGGTCGAGGGAAACGGTTTGAACGGCGCCGACAACGTGTTTTCCAGTGTCTCGTCTTCTTCAGCCGCCAGGTCATCGATGCCGATCACCAGATCTTCCTGCGGCACGTCCTGCCGGAAAGTGCCATGCAGACGGTCCCAGAAACTGAGGCCGCTGGTCCAGTTGCTGTCGCGTTCCTCACGCACATTGGAATGGTGGATGCCGTGCATTTTCGGAGTGGTCAGCACGGTCGACAGCCGCTCGTCCCATTTGCCCGGCAACCGCAGATTGGCGTGGTGGAACAGGATCGAAAAATTGAAGAAATGCCGCCAAACCGCCAGTGCTTTGGGGCTGACACCGGCCAGCCGAACTTGCACCAGCCGCCACGGCAGCGACACCAGCATATCCGCCGCATGAAACCGCATCGCGGTGGAGGCATCCATGTCCGGGTCGAGATGGTGTATCCGGTGGAACCGCCACAGGAACGGCACTTTATGCGTCGCGACATGCCACAGATAAAAGCCGTAATCCATCGCCGCCACGCCGCCGATTATCCGCAATGGTCGCGGCAAATGCCGGGCGAAACCCTTGCCATGTTCGAGATTGAACCGCGCGATTCGTTTTGTCAGCGGTTCTTCCACCGCGGCAATCACAACCGCGCAGCTGGCACCCATCGCGACATTGCGGACCGTGCGCGGGATCGTCTTGCGGACCCGTTTGCGCAACGGACGCTTGCGTTCTCCGATCACCACTGCTGCCACGATAGCGGCGGCCCCTATGGCCAGAAAAATACGTGCGCGGGTCATGTGCGAACCATGCCCTATGGCCCTGCGCCAGTCGAGCCGCTATCGCCGGTTTATGGCCGATCCGCTGATTTCGATTTTCGCCCGCTGGCCCGAACCGGGCAAGGCCAAGACGCGTCTCATCCCAGCTTTCGGCGCAGAAGGTGCTGCGGCGATCTACACTAGGTTGCTGGCCCATACCGTGGAAGTCGCGCGGGCCAGCGGTGTACCGTTCGAGCTACGTGTGACCGGCGCTGACCCTGACGATTTCCGCGCCGGTTTGGGCGAGGAACTGCAAATTGTCGATCAGGGCGAAGGAGACCTCACCGCGAAACTCAGTCGCGTTCCCGCCCCTGCTATCGTGATCGGCAGTGACTGCCCCGGCCTCACACCCGCTGTGCTGCGCGCGGCCGCTGAAACGCTGGAGACGGACCCGATGGTGATCGGTCCGGCCAGCGACGGCGGCTATTATTTACTGGGTTACCGCGAAGATGCGAGGTTCGCCTTCCGCGACATGGAGTGGAGCACGCCCAGCGTATTCGAGGAAACTCTGCGGCGGTTCATCGCACGCGGCATCAGGCCTGCCGTCCTGCCGGAGTTGAGTGACATCGACACGGCGGAAGACATTGCGCACTGGCCGGAGTTCCTTCCATGAATGCGGTTACGCTCGTCATTCCCGTGCTGAATGAAGAGCGCGCCCTGCCCAAATTATTCGAGGTGATCGCAGCGCTGGACCCCCAGCCTTCCCAGATTATCGCGGTCGACGGCGGCAGCCTGGATGCAACGCCGGAGCTGCTGCAGGCCAGCGGCTGGCGGATCATCACGACACTGCCGGGACGGGCAATCCAAATTAACGCAGGCGTCGCAGCCGCAAGCACCGAACTGGTGTGCGTTCTGCATGCCGACACCGTCCCGCCGCAAGATATGGTCGCGGTAATCGAGGCGGAAATGGCCGAGCCGCGCATTGCGCTGGCGGGCTTTACGCCGCTGATCAAGGGACCGGACAAGACCCGCTGGTTCACGACATTCCATAACTGGATCAAGACCTGGTATGCGCCTCTGATCACCAGGCCGCATCTGTTTTTTCAGGGAGTGCGGCTGCTGTTTGGCGACCATGCGATGTTCTTCCGCCGCAGCCAGTACCTGGCTGTGGGCGGGTGCGATCCGGGCACTCCTGTGATGGAAGAAGCCGATCTGTGCATCAAAATGGCGCGGCTCGGCAGGGTGAGGCTGGTCCCGCGCTGGATTGAAACTTCCGACCGGCGGATTGCTGCTTGGGGTCCGCTGAAAGCCAACTGGATTTACTTCAAGGTCGGGATCATGTGGGCGTTTGGCGCGCGGGCTAGGTTAGAGCGGCACTATCCGCACGTTCGCTGACCGTTTCACCGGCCAGGAACCCAACATCAATACAATGGCTGATCAGCCGGTGCAGATATTCCGCCCCGGTCGGTGGGCAGGCGCGTCCGGCGATCGACTGCGCCTCGCGGTCATCGAAATGGGGGTTCCTCTGGAAATAGCTCGCATAGAGTCCCGCCACCCGGCGGTAGAGCCGCCGTTCCAG
Organism: Allopontixanthobacter sp.; assembly: GCA_041552775.1. Taxonomy (GTDB): domain Bacteria; phylum Pseudomonadota; class Alphaproteobacteria; order Sphingomonadales; family Sphingomonadaceae; genus Allopontixanthobacter. The sequence goes on along the minus strand of JBFEKH010000009.1, from coordinate 6,456 downwards.
AGGCGGCAGGCTGGCCGGATCGAAACTCTCCGGCTCGACCAGTTCGGGACGATGGAATTGCGGGAACGCAGCAATCGCGGCAGTGAATTCGGCAACCGGGATCGGTCTGCCCGACACAAGGTGGAACGTGCCGCCTTCCGCCTTGCGCATGTTCCGGGCAATATCGACCAGTCCTTCCGCGACATGGTCAATCGGTACGAAATCCAGTGTCGCTCGGCTGCGAGCAGGCATGTGGCGGACATGGCCCTCGGCGATCAGCTTGAAAGCGGCATAAGTGGTGTCAAACTGGCGGATTGCGCCGGTAGCACTGTCACCGACGACAATGCTTGGGCGGGCAATCGCAAACGGCACGCCGCTGGCCCGAACTAGCCGCTCCGCCGCAGCCTTGGATTTCTCATAGCCATTGGCGAAACCGGCGTTCGGCAAAGGATCGCTTTCAAGGATTTGGCCGTTCCGTGTCCCGCAAACATAGGCGGTGCTGACATGCAGCAGCGGCATGCCCCCGGACCGCGCAAATTCCACCGCATTGGCCGCACCGCCGATATTGACCCGGGCATAATCATCATCTTGCAGGTCGAAGCGGACCGTGGCGGCGCAATGGATGAGCAGGTCCGCAGCGCCGGTCAGCCGGTCGAACTGGACCTTGTCCCAGCCGAACATCGGTGCGGACACATCTCCCGGGATGACTTCGGTCGGGCTAACCGGGCTGCCGTCATTCGCACGAATATCGCGGTTGGCATGAACCATCGCCGTTACCTGGTGCCCCGCAGCGAGTAGACGCGCAGCAATCTCGCCGCCGATCAGTCCGGCGGCTCCTGTCAGGAAGATATTCAGCAACAGCTTGCCGATTGATCCACAGGACCAGGGGTAATCGCAGCGAAGGGGCTTTCGGTGCCGCATCCAGGGAATACCCCGTAATGCTTCGAAAAATTCCCGAAAAATTCGAAATGTTCGGCGAAGCGTGTGTCGGCGAGCATCTTCCAGCTGTTCCCGCAAATCGGGAACATCCGGCCCGCTTCGATCAGGTGGTGCCCATCGAGTTCGAAGACCCGCTCGGACCCGGCAACCGTGCCCTTGTAGCGCACGGCCTGCCCGTAATCTTCGCATTCCGGCTCCAGCCCTTCCAGTTTGAACAGGCGGTAGGTCGCTGAATTGAAGTTGATGCCGTCCAGCTTTGCCGCAATCGCAGGATCGCCAATGCCGAGCGGGCGGCTGGTGACCAAACGCGGATCGGCAAACCCGGACTGCTTCGCGAGGGCGTGGAAATCTCCCCAGTAAAGCGCTCCCGACAGGCATTCGCCGTGCAGCACCGGATCATCCATCAATTGGGCCGGAACGCGGCGATCCGCATAGACATCGGAAAAATACAGCTCGCCGCCGGTCTTGAGCAGTCGGTGGGCAGCGGCAAATACCGCTGCCTTGTCCGCGACCAGATTGATCACGCAATTGGACACGATCACATCATAATGCCCGGCAGGCAGGTCGAGCGCGTCCAGCTTCTCGATATCGCCTTCGACGAACATGACATTCGATCTGGCATAACCGAACTTCTCGCGGTGCCATTCGAGATGTTCGTTCGCGACGGCAAGCTGCTCCGGCGTGGTGTCGACGCCGGTCACCGAGCCGGATTCGCCGACCAACTGGCTGAGGATATATGCGTCCTGCCCACTGCCCGATCCCAGATCGAGGATATGTGCGCCCTCGATTGCCTGAGGCGCTACCAGTCCGCAGCCGTAATAGCGGGCGCGGACTTCCGGGTGCACATTCATCATCGCGGCCAGGATCGATGGCGGCGGGGCTTCGGCGGTGCAGCAGGCGTCGGTTTTGAGATCGGCCGATCCCTCGAGCACCTTGCCATAATAATCGCGGCTGTTTTCGATATTCATGTAACTTCCGGTCCTCGGAATGCGAAAGGTTGAGGCAGGTATGCCGCAAATCTGGCAAGGCGCTTGGCATAAAACCATTCGCTGCGCAGCACCATTTCGTTACAACAGGCCCCAATATGAAATTTACCCATGACGTAATCGTGATTGGCGGCGGTGCCGCGGGGCTGACCGCTGCCGGGGGTTGTGCGCTGTTCGGGCTGAAGGTCGCCCTGATCGAAGCGCATGAAATGGGCGGAGAATGTCTCAACAACGGCTGCGTCCCGTCAAAGGCGCTGATCACCGCTGCAAAGCGCGCCGCAGAAGGCGGCAAGAATGCGTTGGGCGTTGCGCTGGCTGCGCCGGAAGTCAGCTGGGCAGGCGTGCACAAGCATATACACGATGCGATCGCCCATATTGCCCCGCACGATTCGCCGGAACGGTTCGAGGAAATGGGTTGCGAAGTCATTCGCGACTGGGCAACCATTACCGGCAGGCACAGCGTCGAAGTGGGCGGGCGGGAATTGCGCGCACCCCGCATTGTGATCGCGACTGGCTCCAGGCCTGCAGTCCCGCCGATCAAGGGGCTGGACGGCGTTCCTTATCTTACCAACGAGAACCTGTTCGACCTTGGCGAATTACCGGCGCATCTGGTCATAGTCGGCGGCGGGGTGATCGGCGTGGAAATGGCGCAGAGTTTTCGCCGTCTGGGCAGCCAGGTAACGGTGATCAATCCCGGCCCGCTGATGGGCCGGGACGATCCCGAAGCGGTCGAAGTGGTTACCGCCCGTCTGGCGGCGGAAGGTGTGACCTTCGTCGATGGCAAGGCTGACAAGGTCAGCGGCAACCATGGTGCAATCAAACTCCAGGTCAACGATGGTCAGGAAATCGCCGGCACGCACCTGCTGATCGCGGTGGGCCGCACCCCCAACATCAGCAAGCTGGGGCTGGAAAGCGCTGGTATCGAGACGAACCGGAACGGGATCATCGTGGACGCCCGGCGGCGTAGTTCGGTCAAATCAATCTATGCCATCGGCGATTGCCGTGACGGGCCGCGCCTGACCCATGTGTCCGGATACGAGGGTTCCAACGTAGCGCTCGAGATCACCCTGGGCATTCCCACAAAGGTCGATTGGTCGGCGCTTCCGTGGTGCACCTATGTCGAACCCGAACTGGCGCAGATCGGCCTGACCGAAGAGGGCGCTCGCAAGAAATTCGGCGACAAGATCACCGTGATCAGGGAAGGTTTCGATCACAATGAACGCTCCATCGCGGAAGGTGCAACCGAAGGTTTCCTGAAGGTAATCTTCAAAGGCAAGAAAGTGCTTGGCGCGACGATTGTCGGCAAGAACGCAGGCGAATTGCTGCTACCTTGGTCGCAGACAATCTCCGGAAAAAGCTCCAGCTTCGCCATGGGTTCCGCGATCATTTCCTACCCGACGCGTAGCGAAATTTCCAAGGCCGCGGCCTTTGCTGCATGGGAGCCGACCGTATTTGGCTCCGTTCCCAAACGGTGGGCCAGGCTCGTCGCAAAGCTGCGCAGGACATTCAATTGAAAGATATCCGCACCAAAAGCCGCAACGCCCCGCTCGGCCCTTCGCCGTTCCAGGTTATGGCCAACGCCCTGCCAGCGGAAAAATTCTCAGACCCGGCAGTGACGGCGAAGGGCGAACCGCGCGCCACTGTTCCGCTGATCGGCCTGGAAACCGTGTGGTTCAATACCGGCACACTATGCAATCTGGCCTGCGCGACCTGCTACATCGAAAGCAGCCCGACCAACGATGCGCTGATTTATATCAAGGCGGCGGACGTTGCAGTCTTTCTGGACGAGATTGCAGCCACGGGCCTGCCTACTTCGGAGATTGGCTTCACCGGCGGCGAGCCGTTCATGAACCCGGAATTCCTGGAAATGCTGACCGAAACGCTCGAGCGTGGTCATAGGGCTTTGATCCTGTCCAATGCGATGAAACCGATGCGGCGCCGCGAAATGGCGCTGCTCGACCTCCGCGAACGATTTGGCAGCAAGCTGACGATCCGCGTCAGCCTTGATCACCATACGCAGGCTGCGCATGAGGCCGAGCGCGGACCGCGCAGTTGGGATGCGGCGCTGGACGGGCTGCGCTGGCTATCCTCGAAAGGGTTCTCCATCGCCGTCGCGGGACGGATGCTACCAGGCGAAAGCGAATCCGACGAACGTGCGGGCTATGCCGCCCTGTTTGCAGCCGAGGGCATCGCGATAGATGCAGCCGATACGGCAAAGCTGGTGCTGTTTCCGGAGATGGACGTTAGCGCCGATATCGCCGAGATTACCACTGCCTGCTGGAGCATCCTGGGCAAGAATCCTGCTGACATCATGTGCGCAACCAGCCGCATGATTGTGCACCGGAAAGGCGAACCTGAACCCCGCGTCGCGGCCTGCACGCTGATCCCCTATGATCCGGGCTTCGACATGGGCGGCAATCTGGCGGAGGCGTCGGGCGACGTTGCGCTCAACCACCCCCACTGCGCACGTTTCTGCGTGCTCGGCGGGGCAAGCTGCTCTGCCTAGCTCGCTTGCGGAGCGGTTGGTGCATGGACGATCCCGAACGCGAGGTTCGACCAAATCCGCTCGTGGAAGAAGTACAGGAAGAGCTTGGTAAACACTTCGAGGCCGCCAATGGAAATGGCGGTCGCGATATTGCCAGTGAAAAACCACGCCAGCACCATCGTGTCGATTGATGCAATAGTCCGCCATGTCGCGGTCTTGGTAGTCGAACGGCGGTAGGTTTCTTTCCGCTTGCCCTTGACCACGGATGTGCCCCATTTCAACCACACCCAGAACCTTTCGTGCGCGAAATAAAGTACCATCTTGGTGACCACTTCGGTGATCGCGATATAACTGGCGGCCTCCAGTGCCTTTCCTTCGCTATTCTCCAGCCCGAAAACGGGCCCAAGATAGGTTATCAGCAGATAGGACAGGATCAGTGTGTCGATGGTGCCCACAACGCGCCATGAAATCGCCATGGCGATGGATCGCTTTGCCTGGATTCGCGGGAGTCCGGCTCTCGCTGTCGCTTTATATATGGGGTTATGCATCCGGCGCGCTGTGAGCGTGTAGTCACGCTTTGTCGAGCGAACCCGTTCGGCTGCAGCCTTACAGAACCCGCCGGGCCACCGCGTCTAGCTTGGCCAAAATCCCCGGATCGCGTGCATCCTCGGCAGTGATCAAGGCATGGTCGAGCACGGTATCGAGCGGCGATGCGCTTCGCTTTTCGGGGAGGCCGGCGATGAACGCTTCGACTGCCTTGCGCGCAATTTCGCCATTTGCGGTCATCTGGGCGATGACTTCGCTGACTTCCACAAAGGCGGCATCTTCACGCCAGCAATCGTAATCGGTGACCATTCCTATAAGCGCGTAGGGCAGCTCCGCCTCACGGGCCAGTTTCGCCTCCGGCATTGCGGTCATGCCGATAACATCCGCGCCCCACGAACGGTACATATGGCTTTCGGCCCGGGTTGAAAATTGCGGCCCTTCCATGGCCAGATAGGTTCCGCCGCGGGTCACCTTGCCGCCCGCCTTCCTGACTGCCTTTGCGGCAAAGCCGGACAGCCGATCGCACACCGGCTCAGCCATGGAAACATGTGCCACCATGCCCGTGCCGAAGAAGCTGGACGGGCGCGCCCTGGTCCGGTCGATGAATTGATCGACCACGACGAAATCACCGGGGGGCAATTCCTCCTGCAGGGAACCGACCGATGAAATTGCCAGCAGATCGGTGCAGCCCGCTCGTTTCAATGCGTCGATGTTGGCCCGCGCATTGACTTCTGACGGCGGCACCCGGTGGCCGCGGCCATGGCGAGGCAGGAAGCGGACGTTTACCTGTCCGATCCGGCCGCACAGGATCTCGTCGGACGGTTCGCCCCAAGGGGTATCCACCCTGATCCATTGCGCCTCTTCTAGCGTATCGATCTGATAGAGACCTGAGCCGCCGATAATACCTAATGTCCAATTGCTTTTCATGTGCGCTTAGTACCCCTGCTTCCACTGCCCGCAACAAATATCGATCTCAGCCGTTAGTAGTGCAACAGGAGAAAAATTCATGAAACTTCCACACAATTCCCTTGTCGCTATCGTCGATGGCGAAAATTTCTTGCTGATGCAAAACAAGGGCCAGCCGCTCGAACCATCGCTGGAAAAAGTTACCAGGCCGGAACTGGAACCGACCAATTTCAGTGCTGGCGTGCGTCACCAGGATGATGGCGGGCAAAAAACCGGCAATACGGATTTGACCGAATTGGCTCACGGTGCCGCAGTGGCTGAATGGCTGAATGAGAAAGCCATAGCGGGAGATTTCGACCATATCGCTATCATCGCCGATCCAAAGACATTGGGTGAAATGCGCCGGCACTATCACACTGAGCTAAAAAGCCGCCTGGTCGGTGAAATCGACAAAACCCTGGCAGGCGAGCCTACCGACAGAATTGAGAAGGTGATTTCAGCAGCCTGACGACATTTTTGGTCCCGAATGCGACACTTTTCGTCAGTTTTAGCTTGTCGTCACGCTTTCTGTGGTCATTAATGAAATACTCACTTTGTTAGGGGTATTTCTAAGGG